>JAGHUZ010000276.1 GCA_018064575.1 Candidatus Minthomonas equi | reverse complement strand
CTGCTAAAAACGACAAAATGATTTTTTTCATTTGGGAACTTGATTACTATTTCAAAAACTCACCTATTTGACACAAGCAGATACAGAAGGTTTAAGAAACTGTTTTGAAATGATCCACGAATTTTATTATGCATCTGTTTTCACCCGCCCCGGATGTTCCTTCACGAACTTTTCCCAGGATGAGGAAGCCCCGGCATCGGAAAGGGGTGATGTCAGTTGGTAATAATGGCACATCGCGATGGCAAGGGCATCGGAGGCATCAAGGTAGTCAGTTGCAAAACTAATCTTCAATGTCCGCTCAAGTATAAGGCATACCTGCTCCTTAGAGGCAGCGCCATTGCCGGTAATGGCCATTTTGGCCTTGCGCGGAGCATACTCGAAAACGGGAATATCTTTCGCAAGAGCAGCGGCTATGGCAGCTCCCTGCGCCCTCCCCAGCTTGAGGATTACCTGGGCATTATGTCCGTAGAATAGTGATTCCACTGCCAAATCGGTAGGATGGTAGGTTTCTATCAGTTCCCCTACCTGTCGGGTGATTTTTTTCAGTTTGGCGAAATGGTCCTTCTCCTTCCTCAAATCTATCACCCCCATATCCACATAATGTACACAGCGTTCATCTACGAGAATGACCCCGTAACCCATTATCAGGGTACCGGGGTCTATTCCCAATATTATACGTTGACGATGCTCCTGAGTCATCCCGTTCAGTCGATTTTATCGAAACGGGTATAAGGACGTATGGCTTCGGGCATTATGATTCCGTCCGGCGTCTGATTGTTTTCCAGCAGCGCCGCCACTATCCGTGGCAATGCAAGAGAACTTCCGTTCAGGGTATGAGCCAACTGCACCTTGCCATCAGCATCCTTATATCTCAGTTTCAGACGGTTAGCCTGGAATGACTCGAAATTCGACACGGAACTTACTTCCAGCCACCTCTGCTGTGCAGCGGAAAATACTTCGAAATCGTATGTAATGGCAGAAGTGAAACTCATATCACCACCGCACAAACGGAGAATACGGTATGGGAGTCCGAGAGACTGCACCAATTTCTCCACGTGTGCCACCATCTCATCCAGAGCATCAGCTGACTTTTCAGGAAGAGAAAGATAAACGCACTCCACCTTGTCGAATTGATGCAGACGGTTCAGGCCACGGACATCCTTTCCATAGGAACCGGCCTCTCTGCGGAAACAAGGGGTATATGCCGTCATCTTCACCGGAAAATCCGAAGGCTGAAGAATAACGTCACGATAAATATTCGTCACGGGGACTTCCGCTGTTGGAACCATATAAAAATTATCCAGTACAGCACAATACATCTGTGCCTCCTTGTCCGGAAGCTGACCTGTACCGAATCCGGAATCAGCATTCACCATAATGGGAGGTTCGATTTCAAGATACCCCGCCCCAGTATTGAAATCCAAGAAATAATCTATCAGAGCACGTTGCAGGCGGGCACCCTTTCCCTTGTAAACAGGGAAACCTGCTCCGGTAAGTTTAACTCCCAAATCGAAATCTATTATATCATATTTCCGGGCAATTTCCCAATGGGGAAGGGCATCTTCGGCAAGCGAAGGAATATCACCTCCCGTCTTGACCACAAGATTATCTTCAGCACCTTTGCCAAGAGGAACGATGGCGACAGGAATATTGGGAAGAAGGACCAGCAAATCATTCTGTTTTCGGGAACTTTCCTCCATAAGATTGGTCAACTCTACGGAACGTGCCTTCAGAACGGCGACATCAGCCTTGGCCGCCTCGGCCTCCTCCTTTTTACCGTTCTTCATCAAGCCACCTATTTCCTTCGCCTTGAGTTTCTGCTGAGCCAAAGTATTGTCCAGTTCTGTCTGGTATTGTCTTCTGAGCTTATCCTGCTCCAATATTCCTTTAACTATCTCTTTCGCATCGAAATTCTTTACTGCCAATCTTTCGATTACGAAATCGGGATTTTCCCTTAAAAGTTTCAGAGTCAACATCTCGTTATAATTTTTAAAAACCGGGCGCAAATATACGAAAAAGACACTACGTTTAGAAGCGACGCATAAAAAAAAGGCCGTCTCTTCCGAGTCGGCCCTTTCTAATATCGTTCAGAATTAATTCTGCTGAGGATCAATGGGAAGAACTGAAACAAACGACTTTCCTTCAGCTTTCTTCTTGAATGAAACCACACCGTCAATGAGAGCATAAAGGGTATGATCCCTGCCCATACCTACATTGACACCGGGATTATGCACGGTACCTCTCTGGCGAACCAGAATATTACCTGCCTTGCAAATCTGACCGCCCCAAAGCTTGAGACCTAAGCGGTGGCTATGTGAATCACGTCCGTTCTTGGAACTACCGACACCTTTCTTGTGAGCCATAATCTAAATCTGAATTAAGCGATCTCTTCAATGAGAATCTGGGTTAAACTTTCGCGGTGACCATTCAGTTTCTTGTAGCCTTTACGACGACGTTTCTTGAAAACCAGAACTTTGTCCGCCTTAACATTATCCACGATAGTGGCTTTTACATTTACACCTTCCACATAAGGGGTACCTACCTTTACGGACGTACCGTCATCTGTCAGAAGGACTGTGCTGAATGAAACAGAAGACCCTTTTTCCCCTTTAAGAAGGTTTACGAAGAGTTTTTTTCCTGCTTCAGCCTTGAATTGCTGTCCAGCAATTTCTACGATAGCGTACATTTTAATTTTACGTTTTTTTTAATTATCCGCCTGCAAGCGGTTACTCCCAAATAAGTAACTCTTTATCAGTAGCTTAACAGACTCACTTTCATTCTTTAAGGGTGCAAATATACAGAAACTTTTTATTTTCAAGAAAATTTTTCTTTTCATCTTTAAATAACCTAACTATTTTTGCAGGAAAATATAGAAGATGGATATCGCTTTCCCCATAAATAAAATTGCGACCGGAGCTGCATTCCTTTCGAGGGAAAAGGAAGCGGACACACTGGCGTCCAATCTGGTGGAAAGACGTCACACTCTGATTTACGACTCGAAAAAAAGCGGAAAACATTCTCTGGTCAGACGGGCTCTGGACATTCTCGACGATAATGGAGTCAGATACATTCTAATTCACCTGAACCTGTTCAGATGCAGGACAGAGGAAACTATGCTGGAACTTTACACGGAAACGGTATGCCGGGCTCTTGCAGATTCCGGCTGTAAATTGTCTCCGTCCATAAATGAAAGCATCAGTCAAATGTCAGGAAAGCCGGACATACTGTCCCTTCCGGAAACCATCGCATCACAGAACGGCGCCAGAATCATAGTCTGGTTCGATGAATTCCAGAACATTCTGAACTTTGACCAGAGCGACGAAACATTGAGACTGCTCGAGAAGCACATTCTCAAGCACGACCACGTCACATACATCATAATGGGTTCCAAAATCAATGCTATGAATTTCATAATGGAACGAATGGAATACTTTCCCTCATTTTCGGAAAGAATCATACTCCGTCCATTGAACGAAGATGAGGTGACGCGTCACGTTTCCCGCGTATTCCAGAAAGTCGGACGTATCATAACGAAGAAACAGACGAAATTCATATATGACTGTTCACAGGGGAACCCTTGGCTTATCTGGAGGATAGCCAACTCCTGTTTCAATCTCACCAGAGGATATGTCACCGACGACCTTATTAACGAATCCATCAACATCCAGCTGGTGACATTCGAAATGAGATTCCACGACATCATCGACTCCCTGAGCAATTATCAGCTTCAATTGCTCAGAGCCATCTATGACGGGGAAGTCAAGTTGAATTCACAGGATGTCATCGACCACTACGGCTTAAGTTCCTCCGCCAACGTACACCGTCTCAAGGAAGCACTCATGAAAAAGGAAGTAATCACATTCGATGATGGAAACAATCCCATAATCATCGACCCTCTCTTCCTTCTGTGGCTCAAGACCAGATACTTCGTATAATAAATTCCGGCAAACACGGAAAGTACGAAAGGCTGCCGGGGCTCGGGGTGGAACCCCGTATAAATGACCATATTACGAAGAAACCGACCAGAAATTGCTTCTTGGTCGGTTTCTTCGTATGGAAACATAAAGACTATTTCTTCTTGTAACGCTGGTAGAACTTGTCCACGCGACCGGCGGTGTCCACAAGTTTCATCTTTCCCGTATAGAAA
>JAGHUZ010000108.1 GCA_018064575.1 Candidatus Minthomonas equi | reverse complement strand
GTACTGGCCGGATTTTTGAATTCTCCCTCTATGCTGGCCATATTTCCCATTCAGGACTGGCTGGCAGCAGACAAATCACTGAGAAGAACCCGGCGCGATGCCGAAAGAATAAATCAACCAGCCAATCCGAACCATCACTGGTGTTTCCGGCTTCACATTCCTCTGGAAAAACTCATCTCAGACGAAGGCTTACCCCTTGTCTATGAAATCAGAACTATGATTTCCGACTCAGGCCGCCTATTGAAAACTGATTGAATTTGAAATTATTCAAAAAGACTGTATCTTTGCAACGTCCGGCTCAGGTGGTGGAATAGGTAGACACGCGGGACTTAAAATCCCGTGGGCAGCGATGCCCGTACGGGTTCGATTCCCGTCCCGAGCACGACATAAGGGATGACTGATATGTTTTATACGGTCATCCCTTATCGCATTTTCGGAGACAGCCATCAATTCATCTGCTCCTTAAGCCATTCCAAAAATTCATTCTTCCACTGCCGTGATTCCGGACTCCCATAGTAATCGCTGACACCGAAGCCGTGCTTACCTGTATCATACCTCAGGTATTTATGCCCGACACCTCTGGCGGTCAGAGCCGAATCCAAAAGGACAGAATTCATATAGTGGACGACAGGATCGTCTTTGCAGTTGACAATAAATACAGGAGGACAATCCGAAGGAATGTGCCGTTCCAGAGAAAGAGAATCCCTCATAACGCGATTACCCTGACGACTGTCGCCGAGCAGTCCCCTTCTGGACCTTCTGTGCACGTAAGGGGCATTCATCGTCACCACAGGATAAATCGCCGCTACAAAATCCGGCCTCAGATTACTTCGAAGTTCCGTATCAGCATTGTCCTCTATAAAATGAGTCTTATGGAAACAGGCTGATGACATAACGAGATGTCCGCCGGCTGAAAATCCCATTAATCCTATCCGGTCCTGCGCCATCTTATATTCGTCAGCCCTATTCCTGACCCAGTCCAACGCTTTCTGGACATCTGTGATCATATCCGGATAACGTACGCCCCTGAACACGGTTCTCGTATGCCATACAAATTCAAGTGCTCCGGCTGTTCTGTAAAAAAGGACGAAGGCTGTAATGCCGTTCGAACTCAGCCACTTTCCCACATCGTCACCTTCACCTCTTTCATCAAGCCAGAAGTAACTGCCTCCCGGACAGACTATTACTCCTACTCCATTAGGATTCTCCGGTTTGAATGTATGCATTTGGACATCCGATTTATGCTGACCCCGCTCGGAACCCCAAAGTAAAAGAGTATCGACCTGAGTTCCGTCTGCAACAATTGCGATGAAGAGACACATAATCGTGAGAAAAACTTTCACCATATCATTAATGCACTTGCCGCCTTGTTGGTTGATTTCTGCTAGCCCCGCAAAGTTAGTTAAAAAATAACTGCCCTTGAAAACTTCGTCCGCACGAATGGATGTTGTACAAAACGCGAGTTATGAATGAACCGCTTTTTTTTGATTACCTTTGTTCAGATATATATTAAAAAATATGAAAAGAATATCACTGCTCACCATCACGGTAATGGCGTGCCTTATCTCTGCCTGCACCCACGACATCGTCGTTCCCAATGATGCCCAGAAAGAATGGGCCGATGCCGAAATCGGAGTAATGTACCACTTCGATATGCAAGTGTTCAACCCTGACTACGATTTCCGCTAATGGGGAACTCACCCCGATGCGTCCACTTTCAATCCGACCGAACTGGACACCGACCAGTGGCTGGAAGCAGCAT
>JAGHUZ010000111.1 GCA_018064575.1 Candidatus Minthomonas equi | reverse complement strand
CCTGTGAAAACCCGATGATGGCGCAAGACTCACGGGCGATGGCGTTTCTCTTGTTGCCGCCATCTATGAAACAGAGTTCAGTGTCTGTTTCTTTCATTATGCGATAGAGAATTCTGGCCAATAATTTGACTGCGCAGGAGCGATTCTTGTGTATATCATCACCGCTATGCCCTCCGAGGCCACCGAAAAGGGAAAGTTTGTAAATGACGTTGTCTCTATTTACCGTTTTCGGACTATAATGGAATTTGGCCGTCGTGTCGATTCCTCCTGCACATCCTATGAACAGTTCACCTTCGTCTTCAGAATCGAGATTAATCAGCGTCTTGCCCTTGAGAAATGATTTCTCCAGACCGAAAGCCCCGTCCATCCCGGTCTCTTCGGATGAAGTGAAAAGACATTCCAGCGGACCGTGGACCGCTTCCTTGTCATCAATCAAAGCCAGCGTTGTCGCTATTCCTATTCCGCAGTCAGCACCCAGAGTGGTCTCTTTCGCGATTATCCAGCCATCCTCGATGACCGCTTTGATGGCATCCTTGGAAAAATCGTGAACTGCTCCTTCATTTTTTTCGCACACCATATCAGTGTGGCTTTGAAGAATGACGATCGGGGCATCTTCCATACCTTCGGTGGCGGGAACAGTTATGAGAACGTTTCCGGCCTTGTCTGTCTGACAGGGGAGTGAACGTGTCTCAGCGAAATCCTTCAGGTATGCGATGATGAGTTCTTCGTGGCCAGATTCCCTTGGAATGCGGAGAATTTCCCTGAACACAGAGAGGATTTTATCGTAAGTCATAGAGATAAGAAACTGTTTTGAAATGTTTCACGGATGTTATTAGTGCAGCGACGCAGAAAAGATGCATAGGATTATTGAGAATTTGTCTTCAATAATTGCTCTATTTTAGCCACGTGCTGTCTGAATGCTTTTTCCGTGTCCATTAAATCGGAAACGGTATTGCAGGCATACAGTACTGTCGCGTGGTTCTTTCCGCCTATTTGGGATCCGATATTGTCGAGTGACGCACTTGTCAGGTTTCGACTGAGGTACATAGCGATTTGCCTGGCCTGAACCACTTCACGTTTTCTGGTGCTGGAAAGCATCGCATCGTCTGAAAGTCCGAAATATGAACAAACCGTTTTTTTGATTTTCGGTATGGAAATGTCATTTTTCGGAACGGTGACGATGTTACCTATCAGATTTTCTGCCAGAGTGATTGAAATCTTGGTTTTGGTCAATGTAGAGTGCGCCATCAGGGAGACGAGAGCACCTTCAAGTTCCCTGACGTTGTTCGTGATTTTCTGGGCGATGAATTCCACGACATCCTCCGGCAAACTTATTCCTTCGTGGGCACTTTTGGCTTTGATGATTTTTACTCTGGTTTCAAAATCGGGCGCAGTCAACTGTGCTGTAAGTCCCCATTTGAATCTGGAAAGAAGTCTGGTTTCAAGACCCTGCAATTCCACCGGAGCACGGTCTGACGTGAATACCAGCTGTTTTCCAAGCTGGTGCAGATGGTTGA
Organism: Candidatus Minthomonas equi; assembly: GCA_018064575.1. Lineage (GTDB taxonomy): Bacteria > Bacteroidota > Bacteroidia > Bacteroidales > UBA932 > Minthomonas > Minthomonas equi. The sequence goes on along the minus strand of JAGHUZ010000111.1, from coordinate 612 downwards.
AAATCTGGAATAAGGCATTCTGGGAGCCTTTCTTGTCCGCAAACTCGTGGATGTCATCCACTATGAGGACATCGATGGACTGGTAGAAGTATAGAAAATCGTTGTACTTGTTCTTCTCCTTGACCGCATCTATGAGTTGGAGAATGAACTGATTAGCCGTAACATAAAGCACTATCAGTTCCGGATACTTCTCTTTGATGTCAATACCTATCGCCTGTGCCAGATGCGTCTTACCCATACCGGGACCTCCGAATATGAACAGGGGATTGAATGATGTCTGTCCCGGATTTTCCGAGATGGCCTGTCCGGCAGCTCTGGCGAGAATATTGCATTTGCCTTCTATGAAAGAATCGAAACTGTAATTTGAACTCAGGTTCGAATTGATATTCCTTTTCTGTATGCCGGGTATGATATAAGGAGTGGAAATGCCGGAAACCTGAACGGGTGACATCGGTATGCCCGGATTCTCAACGTTTCTCTTTTCTTCAGAGGGGAGAGTGACGGTGGCATCGGCGAGAACCCTGACATTATATCTTAATTTTACCTGTGGTCCTATTACTTTTTTAAGTACTCTTCCAAGAAGTGTGATATAATGTTCTTCTATATATTCCC
>JAGHUZ010000004.1 GCA_018064575.1 Candidatus Minthomonas equi | reverse complement strand
CTCGGTGGACTTTCCCTCGATTCAAACGTTTACGCTAAAGTCAAAGGCGCCAATGATTCAATCAAAGTGGGTATCGTAGGTTTTTCTGACAGATGCCGTTCCAGCCTGATTCCCGCCTTCATGAATTCAGCCAAGGAACTTGGTTTCGAAATCGTGGCAGTGTCGGATATCTGGAGTCTCCGCCGTCAGGCAGCCGAAGAGTTCTTCCTCAAGAAATATGGCATGAAGGTCAAGACTTTCAGAAACAATGAGGAACTTTACGATTCGAAAATGTGCGATGCAGTCATCATTTCCACCGCCGACTTCCAGCATCCGATTCATCTGGTAGAGGCATTGAAGGCCGGGTGTGACGCATATTGCGAAAAACCTTTCTCCGAGACTATGGCCGATGCCAGAGAGGCATTGAAAATCGCCAAACAGACCAATAAGGTTATCCAGATAGGATCCCAGCGCCGTTCAGCTCCCAATTATCAGGCAGCATACGATTATATCAATTCCGGAAAGTTCGGAGCCATTACCATGGTGGAGATGTGCTGGAATGTAAATCAGCCCGGACGTTGGCGCAGACCTGCACTGGTGGAAAAATGTTTCGAAAAGGATACCGACTGGAAACGTTATCTCTGTAACCGTCCGTTCGAAAACTGGGACCCTAGAAAATATCTGGAATACAGACTTTTCTGGCCCTATTCGTCCGGTATTGCAGGACAGTGGATGTCCCATCAGATAGACACGGTTCATTGGTTCAGCGGTCTGGAGCATCCCCGCAGCGTAGCTGCCAACGGGGGAGTGTATTGCTGGAAGGATGGAAGACGTAATTTCGATACTCTGACAGCTGTACTCGATTACGGGAAAGAAGGCAGTGAGGACGGATTCCAGGTTCTCTATACTTCCAGAATGCACAATTCCGCCGGTGGTGTGAAGGAACTTTATTTTTCGAACGGCGGAACATTGAATCTCGATACTAACCAAGTGTCTTCTGAAGGAGGGCTTGAAGCAGGCGATGCGAAGGAAATGGGTATGAACGCCAATCTGCT
>JAGHUZ010000262.1 GCA_018064575.1 Candidatus Minthomonas equi | reverse complement strand
ATTCACAACTATCTGGTCACAGATTTCATCGACAGGTACATTCTTCTGAAGAAGCACTTTCAAAAGACGCAATGCCTCCCCTACTGCACCCTCCCCGAAATTATGACGTATGAAGTCCTTGACATAATCCAGTTCCGAGCGCATCACCTTACCGTCAGCCTTCATCACGGCTGCGGAAAGAACCATCAGGGAAAGGAGAAAACTATTCCGCGCTCCCGTGTGGATATTGTCACCTTTCTGAAGAGATGAAGATTCGACCACACCCTCCACCACAGCCCCTATTCCGAACCCGAGAAGTGCTCCGATAGGCCCAGCGACAGCCCATCCCATAAAACCGGCCAACCATTTTCCGTATCCCATAGCGATTATATTTTTTCTGATTTGTCAAAAGGTTCCGCCCACGTGCATTCCATACCAAGCAGAGCCAATGCCGAAGATATCTGCGGCAGCAGTGCACGCCCGTCATTTACTATGACATAATCCGACCTCTGCTCCCTCCATTTATCCGAATGCTGAACCCTCATCCTCTCCGATACCCGTTCATAATCCGAACCATCCCTTTCCACCACCCTGTCCATCCTTATGGATTCGGGTGCCGAAACCGTTATGACTTTATCGATAAGGGGTTTGAAAAGTTCCTTTTCGAGAATGACAGCGGATTCGACCACGGCCAGTTCATAACCGTGCTTCCGCTTGTTTTCCAACCATCCGTCCAATTTTTCAAAAAGGAAAGGATACACGGCATTTTCCACCTTATGCAGAAGGGCGGAATCGGAAAAGACCATCGAAGCCATCCTGATTCTATCCACACTCCCATCGGAAAGAAATACCTTGTCTCCCAAAATCTTCATCAATACCGCACGGACTTCATCCTCACAGTAAAGACGCTTTGTCTCACCATCGGTATTGAATACGGGATATCCCATCTTCGAAAGTATACCGGTCACAAAACTCTTTCCGCTGCCTATACCGCCCGTAACTGCTAATGATTTCATACCTGACACTTTCAACGGATATTATTTGGAAATGAAAATACTTTCGACCATTGTAGGATTTATTCGGAAATCAAACGACCCCTCGGGAAATCCGGCCACTTCCGGCACGATGTCCGAACTCGAAAAATCCGCCAAAGATTCATAATCGATAACAAGTTCGAAATCATCCGGATTAACCATACCGATTATGGGATACCATCTTCTGAAAGTCAATTCCACCTGATCTGGAATAATCACCGCCTTGCGGTCGGGAGGCAGATTTCTTACCGACACGGGAAGTTTGACAGACTCTTCGACATAGCGCTTGACATCAACGTTATACACCACGCTCGTCGCCGAGAGTTCTACCCCGTTTATCTTGGTAAGTTCCGCGACGGCCTGAATATTTTCATCTATCCCTGTCCTATGTATTCTTTCCGTCCACACGGCATCGATGGAGGAAACCAGAGAAGATGCACCCGACACATACACGCTGTCAGGCTCCACGCGGACTGATGAGTACAATTTGTATTGCGATTTGCAGTCAAAAGAGGCGTTCAGCCTGACCGGCACCTTCTTTTTCCAGGTAGGTATGAGTTTAAAGGTCAGTGAATCGGTAAGGATGTACTCGATATCCACCTTCCCATCCAGCACGGCGGAAAGTTCCTTGCGAAGACGGGAAGTCGGGACACAAAACGTTTCGTGAGCGCCATCCAGGCGGGTGACCATCTTTTCCGATACCTGAAGTTCGACAGCCTTGCTCCCCGAATCTATTTTTTTACCGGTAATATAGAATCCCGAAGCTTTTCCTCTGATAATCAATCTCTGGTCCGATTTCGTCGAAGGTTCATATCCCGGAATATCGGATTTTATCAGCACGGGATAATCCAGAAAGACCGAATATGGCAGTGACAAATTGTAAATGAGCCACACAAAAGACGCCACCAGGAATGAAATGAGCAGAATTATCCACTCCCTTCCCTTCCCGAGAAAAGACATCTCCTGTCCGTCCCCCCGACTATTCCCGAAGATTGACATTCAGATATATTCAGATATTATTTTCCTTGTATATCCGTAGTATCTCTCACTACAGAGTTTCTGTCAACACGGATTTTGACCCCATCTGCAATTTCAAGGATAAGGAAAGCATCCTTGACCTCTGAAATAACTCCATAGATACCGCCTACGGTAATCACCTTGTCTCCTTTTTTCAGTGAATTCCTCCAGGCATTGATTTCCTTCTGTTTTTTCTGCTGGGGACGAATCATAAAGAACCACATCACCACGAAAATAAGGACCATCATTACGAGAAAAGACCAATTGCCACCCTGAGGGGCTTCCTGAAGCATAAAAAGAATATTCATATTAAGTTTTATTTGATTAGGTTAATTTCTGTTCGGATGTCGCCCGGAAATATATCAGGATTCCCGAAGACCACGCCCTTCCTTCACTATCTTACCCTCGGAAAGGTACTGCTGAATCAGTTTGTCAAGAAGGCCGTTTACGAAAATACGGCTGTTGACAGTACTGTAGAATTTGGATATCTCGACATATTCATTTATGGTCACCTTCACCGGAATTTCGGGAAATCCCACCGCCTCGGCCAGTCCCTGTGTCATAAGAATGGTGTCTGTAGCGACTATACGGTCCGAATCCCAGTTCGTAACAGCGGATGCGACAGCATCTATGTATTCGTGATAATGATTCAGGGACAAGGACAGCAGACGGAAAGCGAATTCCCTGTCATCTTCTTTGAGAAACATATCGGGAAAAAGAAGTTTTTTTCTCGTCTTGAAGTTTTCAATATGCTTGAGCACCACATTGATGACATATGTGAGGTCGTCTATCCAATATACGGACTTTTCTTCCAGTATCTCTTCTATCTCCTCATTCTCAGCTATTTCTGAAGCCAGAATATCCGACCACAATTCACAGTCTTGAGCGATGGAATGTTCGGGTGAAGCCATATATTCCTTGAAATAATCCCTTTCATATATGTTAGAAAGTATCTTACGTACCAGCGGAGTTTCTTCACCACACCAAAGCAGTCCGTTTTTCTCACAGTATTTGATGAAATGTTCATCTTTTTCCAGATAATCGGTAAACTGGTTATTGATGAATTTCAGGTTAGGATTAAGTTCTTCAGCGGTCGGATGATACTTTCTGAGTCCGTTCTCCACTTTCACCTCAGCAGCACGCTTGAGGGCCACCATAAGATGCAGCACATAGTAATAAAGATTAAGTGTCTGCCGACACGAAACTTTCAATTCCTTTTCAGCCTCGGGAATCGAGAATGAATCAGAAAAAACAGAACTGTATAGAACTTTGAATACCTTTATTCTTATCAAACGACGGTTAATCATAATCCGAATGTAAAATTATTCTGCAAATATAGGTTTTACTGATGATTTTTCTTTTACCTTTGTGAAGAATTTTTAAAACACACAGTTATGTATTCAGAAGATATTGAAAATGCAGCAGCGCAGGAACGCGGTGGAGATGATGTTTTTTCAAAGCCCGTCAGAGCAGGAAAAAGAACTTATTTCTTCGATGTAAAAGCGACCAAAGGTAACGACTATTACCTTACCATTACTGAAAGCAAACGGAGAGTGGAAAAAGACGGACGCTTCGTGTATGACAAACACAAGATTTTCCTCTACAAGGAAGATTTCGAAAAATTCACGGAAGGCCTTCAGGAAGTCATCGGTTTCATAAAGGAAAAATGTCCCGTAGTGGAACGCATAGCGGAGGAACGTCCTTCCGACTCGAATTTTTCCAATATAGAATTCGAAGAACTGTAAATAAGATATATATCGACAATAATTGAAAAGATCGGCTTCGGCCGGTCTTTTTCACTTGCACAGGCAGCTGTTATTACAGAAATGGAAAACCCAAGCGAACTTTTGCGCTCTCTGGCGGAAAAATATAATCGGGAATGCTGGTTCGAGGGAGACCCCATAATATTTCCCAAAGAATTCGCCAAGCGCCACGAAAGGGGAGAAGCCACCCTTCAGGATGTGGAAATCGCTGCGATCATCGCCGCCCACCTTGCCTGGGGGAGGAGGGATATGATTCTGAGGGACTGTCGCAGAGCGTTCGATGAGATGAAATGGCAGCCCCTGAGATACGTTCTCCGCGGACGCGATCCCGAGTCCTCCGACCCACTCTATCGCGATGATGACACATCCCTCCACCGCACCGTCAGATGGAGTGACTTTGCCGCCATTTGCAGCAGACTCCGTCTCTTTTACACTTCAGTTCCGCCTTGCGGCAATATCAGCACAGGCCGTGGGCTACCCTCTTTGGAAATACTGTCCCCAGATGAAATGAGAGTAAGGA
>JAGHUZ010000309.1 GCA_018064575.1 Candidatus Minthomonas equi | reverse complement strand
GGCTTGACCCTTCTGAACTCGGCGGCCCCGCCGTATTCCTCGCATCCCACGCCTCCGACGCAGTGAACGGACACGTTCTCTACGTGGATGGAGGTATTCTCGCATACATAGGAAAACAGCCTGAATAATATATTTTAAGGAACTATTATTATATTATGACCAAGATAAATTGTACTGTCAGACAAGCGTCGAGCAATATTGACGCCAAGCATTATGATACCGAACGCATCCGCCGGGAATACCTCGTTGAAAATGTGATGGTTCCCGACGAAATCAATATGGTTTACAGTATGTTCGACAGAATCATTGCCGGAGGCGCAGTTCCCGTTAAGGAAGAACTGGTTCTCGAAGCACCCGAAGTGCTGAGAGCCGATTTCTTCACCCAGAGGCGCGAACTCGGAATCATCAACGTGGGTGGTACCGGTATCGTTAAAGTCGAAGACGAAGAGTTCGAAATTCCATACAAGGAAGCCATTTACGTAGGTCGCGGAAACCGCCACGTTTCATTCCGCAGCCTGAACCCCGAACACCCCGCCCGCTTCTATTTCAACTCCGCCACCGCTCACCGCGAAACCGGAGTGAAGAAAGTCAGCAAAAAGGATGCGGTCGTGATGCATTTAGGCAGCCTCGAAGAAAGCAATGAGCGTACCATCAACCGCCTTCTGGTGAAAGAAGTGGTTCCCTGCTGCCAACTTCAGATGGGGATGACAGAACTTGCCCCGGGCAGCACCTGGAACACAATGCCTGCCCATACCCACGACCGCCGTATGGAAGTATATTTCTATTTCGAACTGCCTTCGGACGCAGCTGTCTGCCATTTCATGGGCGAGCCTCAGGAAACACGCCACATCTGGATGCATAACGAACAGGCCGTAATCAGCCCGCAATGGAGCATACACAGTGCTTGTGCCACACGAAATTATACCTTCATCTGGGGTATGTGCGGTGAAAATGACGATTACGGAGATATGGACTGGTGTGAAACCAAAGACCTCAAATAGGATGAAACGACTTCTCTCTGCAGCCGTCGCGCTTTTGGCACTGGCTTCGTGCGCGCCGAAAAGTCCAAGCGTTATGGCCCGTTACGTTCCCGAAAGAATGGATGACTTTATTTTCGAGAATGACCTGATTTGCGGACGTATCTATGGTGAAGCACTGGAAGGGAATCCCACCTCCCCCGGAATCGATGTATGGGTAAAAATTCCGGGAGCGCTTGTCGCGGACAAGCGATATAAGGATGAACTGGAAAACGGGAAAACCTACCACAAGAACTGGGGAGACGGCAAGGACTGTTACAAAGTGGCTGTCAGCCTCGGTGCAGGAGCATCCGCTCCATTTATCGCCGACACATTGCGTATGCCTGCTACCAACTACAGGAGCTGGGAAATTCTGGAGCAGACTCCCGACAAAGTAGTTTTTGTTCTCCACTACCCCGAATGGAAGGCTGCGGGAGCCACCATATCACTTGACAAGAAAATCACTGTCACCGCCGGCACGTATTTCTGCCGCGTCGATGATACCTACACCTTCACGGGTCCGGAAACCATTACTGTGGCTGCCGGTATTTTCAGACATCCAGAACAAAATACCATAGAGAAGGAGTTCTCCGAATCTGACCGATATGCCATTTGGGAACATGCTTCGGACCAGAGCGTCGAGCCCGAAGAAGGGATGCTCGGAGTGGCTGTAGTAGTCCCCGATGCAGTATCAACATCCATTATTGAAAACGGAAAACACGGCATCTGCACCAAATCCATACAGTCAGGGCAGACATTCACCTACTGGTTCGGCAGTTGCTGGACTGGAGGCGACATCAAGACAGCAGAAGAATGGTTCCGTCTGGTCAGAGGACTCTGAACACTAATTTTTCATCTTTGATTTGGAGTTTTGAAAAATATCCTTACTTTTGTAATTCCAATGAATGGTTCATTCGTCTAATGGTTAGGACGCAAGATTCTCATTCTTGTAATAGGGGTTCGATTCCCCTATGAACTACAAAAAGAAGAAGCCGATTAATGTCGGCTTCTTCTTTTTGTGACATTACGAATGACTCGCGACCGTTTAATCCGGTTTCAGTGGCGTGTGGCCATCCGGACAAAATAATCCTCGATGGCTTTAATCTGCTCGGGAGTCACATAGAGGAAATACCTGTTACCGTTCGGATTCGGGGTGAACAAGGTTCGGCCCTCATCGTCAACCCTTACGTCTATCGGGGCGGATACATTAAACCATTTGGTGCCTTCCACGGCATACAGAACCACTGTAGGGTCCCAACTGGGTCTGTCAGACGGATATGAATCCCCATAATTCTTGAATGCATCCACCATAGGATGACGTTTTACCCAAGTGAAGTCATTCTGAATGCTTTTGACCGGGTACAGGACATCCACACCGAGTTCCCATGGAGAAATAATAACCTCAGTAGGCCATTCGGCGAACACTTTCCTCGCCGCGGGAATATCCATAATAACATTGTATTCCCCATGACCCAGACCATTGAAACTGCCAGCCATTACAGCAAGACTCTTTACCTTTTTGCGTATGAGTTCCATCCCGCTGAGAGGGGAATACTGGTCGGCTCCGGTTTCCATCAGTTGGGCCAGATTTGTAGAAAATCCGACGGACGCGATAACGACGCTGCCGTCCTCCTGTCCGGAAAGAACCTTCCTGTACATTGTCACTGCATCAGGCAGAGACGAGTAATCCCCATAGCTTCTGGGATATATGAACTGCCCGTTCTCTCCCTTCATATTGGAAACGATATATGCGTAACTGGAACTGTCCGGTTCCTGAACACCATTCCTGGCAAGTGCGATGGGAATATCCCCGTGACCGTAGAAAGTATTTACGAGATCCGTAAAGGCTGCCGGCGCTGTCCCGGTTTTGTTAATACCCATCATCAGGCAATCGACCGACCCCTGTTCCACATACTGATTAATCAGCACCTGACAGAGAACGTCATCCACGTCATTCCCCATATCGGTTTCAAAAATCAGTTTCACAGGCTTATCTGCACAGGAAGTCAGAAATGTGCAGACGAAAAGAGCGGATACGTACAAAATTCTTTTCATAAGGATTATGCGTTTATTAATGAATTGATTAAAACTGTGAAATCATTCAAGGTTTTCAAATCGGCCAGAGACTCATTCGGTATCCTGATATTGAAATGTTCTTCCACAGCAGCCACCATCGAAAGCAACACAAATGAATCCATACCCGCGGAGAGTTTCAGAGAAGTATCTCCATCTATCCCATCTTCAGGGATTTCCACATATTCGCCGACGATTTCCATCAGCTCTTCAGTTACATTCATATCCTGTCAAACTATCTTAAATAATCAATCCTTGCCCTGAACATGATTCGGGCAAGCCCTTGCGCACTATCTTTCTCGATGAAGTCTTGGGATACTCCACAGAGGGGAGCTCCACATATTCAATCTGCTTGAATGGAGGAAGAGAAGCATTCACAGTCTTCATCGCCTTCAATATGGCATCCCTGTCAGAGCGAAGCGTTTCGTCCTTTATGTACAGGCCTGCACACAGGACAGGATGAGAAAGATTTCCATTATTGAAATTCGCCCGATAAACTACGATATCATCGGCATAATCGAGATGGTTCCCGATAATATTCTCTATTTCTTCAGGGCAGATATTCTTACCGCTTTCAAGTACAATGGTGTTTTTCTTCCTTCCGACAAGCGTTATTCTTCCATCCTTACCCATTTTGGCACTGTCTCCGGTATTGAAAAAACCGTCCTCATAAAACACCTGACGGGTGGCCTCCTCATCCTTGTAATATCCCGAAGACACACTTGCTCCCCTGACACACAGTTCACCGACACCATCTTCATCCGGATTCAGAATTTTACATTCCAGAGCAGGACAGGCAGTTCCTACACTCAGATAATCATCGAGCGTATCGGAGTTCATGGATACCAGCGGACCGCACTCGGTTATGCCGTATCCGTTCTCCACGCGGATTCCCAAATCGTTCAGACCCTTGATAACCATAGGATTCAGCATGGAACCGCCGCTTACTATCATATCCAGATTACCGCCGAACGGTGCCAGCACTTCCGCGAACAGTTTATGTGTACGGTCTATTCCAAGACGACGGAGGAAATTGCTTATACGGATACCTTTCTTGAGTTTCTCCTCCTTACCGGCCTTACGTACACCTGCCATGATATTCCTGTAAAAAGCATTCACTATCATCGGCACTATGGTGATAATATTGGGTTTGAAAATCTTGATGTTGGTCATCATACTTTTCATATTGCCATTTATGTAAGTCAGCCTCCCGCTCATCACTCTGGTCAATATGTGGGTATTGATTTCCGTGGCATGATGCATAGGCAGCACACTCATCGAAGTATTGCCTGGAACTGCCTTGATTACGTCCATACAGTTCAGGATATTCGCAGTCAGGTTGGCATTGGTCAGAACCACGCCCTTGTTGGCACCGGTAGTTCCACTGGTGAAAAGGATTTTGGCCGGTGCATTTACGTCTATTGACAAATTCCTATATATGCTTTCTTCCTCAGGCACTCGTCCAAGTTCAAGAATATCGTCATAATATTTTACTCCTTCCACTCTCCTGTCCATAGTGATGATTCTGTCGAGTCCGGCAGCACGTACCTTATCCACACAGAATGAACTGCACATCACTGCACCGGCATCACACTTATGCAGAAGTTCCGAAAGCAGTTCGGCAGAAGCATTCACGTCTATTGGTGTCACCACCCCCACACCGCAGGATACGGTCATATCCGTAATGAAATAGCGGACAGAATTTTCCGCCACTATCGCTATATGGGCATCTTTCAATCCATCCCTTATAAGACCTTCACCAAGCGCCATCATCTCGTCGTAAAGCTGACGGCCGGTAGTGTAAACCAACTCCTTATCCTCATTCAGTTCCGCCAATATCTGAGCATCGGCAAAAAACTGAACCATCCTGTCCATAGCCTCCCGTACGCTCTTGAAATTTCCGTCCCTGAGCATAATAGTGGCTTGCATTTCCCTTTCAGTTTTAAACTCTTTCCTCTTCATTGCTTTCAATTCTTAAAAAAGTTCATTTAATGCCGTGTCAGGCGATTCTATGGCGGCCTCCGTAACACGCAGGAGAAGATTCTGGAAATCCACCATCGCCTGCGGTGAAACCACGGCGGTCTGAACGTCATAAACCGCTTCCATTTCCCCGCTCTTCAGATTGTGCATAAATGCAATGTATGCAGGCAGAGCGCATCTTCCATTGCTGAGTACCTGAAGTGATACCCCGTCAGGAGCCTGGAAGGGAATAAACGAATAGGTATGGTTCAGAACCTGTCCCAAAGGAGAAAATTTCCAAAGGTCCAACTGATACTTTTGTATCTCAAGATAGGAAAGACGGGTATGCCGATATAATTCCCTCTGCTCTTCATAAATATTCAGGAGATTTTCAGTAAATGACTTGGAATAATCCACAGTGGTATAAACACTCATACTCTGCACCTTGGTACCGGCGGCCTTTCTTTCATCAAGAGTTCCGCGACAGTTGAGAAGTTCCAGAGGCGCCTGTATCGGAGCCTTGTCATTAACTACCGACGCGGCCACTGATACGGCATAGAAGAAAAATTCGCCGACGGTCACGCGCCTTGCAGTGCAATATTCCTGAACCTTCTCCACGAGCAGTTTCGGGATTATGAACTTGTAACTTTCAGTAGAACAGCGAATGAAGAGATAGGGCATGGAAAAATGGCCTTTCTTTTTTTCCCTAAGCCAGATATCACTCGTATTTCCGTGAATGCCGCAATACATCGGATGCTCCTTATGCCTGACACCATAATATTCCTTGATGAAAGCTCTGTCCGCCTCCTTGGCCTCTTCGTTATTCTTGTATTCGATATCCTTCTTGAGAACCTTCTCGAAACTTCCGGGTTCTTTGGGCATCTCCTTACCGTTTTTCAATGCATCGTAAACAGCGAACAAACCATTTATCAGGATTCCGATACCATAGGTGTCCGCCACGAAATGACTCACCTTGAAAAATATAACTTTCTCTCCGGAGGGATTCACCGCGAATACGGCCTCCAATGTCCTGCCCTTGAAACAGTCGATGGGTTTTCTCCGGAAACGACGGATGAAAGACTGCATGGCAGACTCAGTTTCGAATGTCTTAACAGGTATCCGGCCTATATGACGTTCCTTCTCGAAATACTGAAGAGTTTCCCCGTTCCTTTTTACAAATCTTATTCGCAGACAGTCATTTCTTTCGAACAGCTTGTCAATGGCCTGCTGCATTACAGTCTCATCATAGCCGTTCCTGACCGTTACCATAAACACTATATTCACCACCCTTTTCCAGATGGTATATTTTGTCTGAAGATGAATTACGTCCTGAGACGAATTGAACCCGTAATAGTTAATTTCACTGTTTTTTTCTTTCATCATCAATTGCCTGAATATTTACGCTTGAATTCTATTAGATGTGTATAATCTTCATTATCTATAACCGTGTGATGACTCTTCGAAGCATATAGTTTCAAAGCATACTCGACAGCCATCAAGGCCTCTTCGGAATCGGACATCTTCCCAAGAGCTTTGGTCGCCCACTTGGGGACAAACTCCACCCCAAGCGCACCGTCCAGAACGGCACACTTTTCAGTTTCCGAAATCTGATTCTGTTTTTTGGCATTTCTGGATATGTCCGAAGAGCGTTGCGATGCGTCTTTCCCCCTCTTCTCCAGAAGTGTGGCAAAGAAAAGGTAGGTACTCAGCCGGAGTTCTCCTTCAGGGATGGTCATAAGTGCCTTTCTGGCAAAATTCGCCGCGCTGTCATCTGACTTGAAGGGATGATGGAAATAGATTTCGGAGAGTCCCTGCCACGCTTCGGAACAGTCCGTCCGTTTCAGAGTATCCAGTATCATTGAAAAATCGGCCAGCATAAGCGGAACTTTCGAAGCCTGGGTCATTATATTGTCCAACTGGCAATTCCTCCCGACGTTGGCGCTGCGCCACATATAAGCATTGTGATTCGACTTGTCGGCTTTGATGGCCTGTTCGGCGTAAGAGATACCGTCACCGAAACGGGAACGCTTGAGATTCTTCGACGTTTCCTTTTCTCCGAGCAGAAGGCAGCATCTGGACATCCTCCACAAAACTTCCGATGATTTACGCTTATCGGAAGACTCCGGCAGAGCAGACTTCAATAGTGACAAACACACTTCAACATCCCTTCCCTCCCGAAAAAGACTGTCTGCGATAAATAGGATATCAGCATCAGCAGAATTCGCATTCCCTCCGGAGGAATAGGACTCCGCACTCATCCCCATACTGCCTATAGAGCAGAAAAAAACACTGACCAAGGTCAGAATAAACACAAAAAATCGGTTCACGCTTAGGTTTAGCACTATTTATAAGACGCGAAGATAAGAAAAAAATAACCGATATGATTTTTTTTACAGTTTATCTGCGAACTCTTCGATGGAATGACCGCTAGCGATGATGGTTCCTTCAGGAGATATCAGGAACAAGGTCGGAATACCGAGAACCCCATATTCAATGGAAGGTGAATTTTCGCGGCCGCCGGTAAAAATGACAGGCCAGCTAATTCCAAGTTCGGACATGGCCTTACGGGTATCTTCCACGGAATCCTCCCAGACTGCGACTCCGACTATATTCACCCGCCCCTGAGAGGCAAGTTCGAGAAGATGGTCTTTAATCTCACGCCTGCAGGGACCGCACCACGAAGCCCAGAAATCCACCAGCAAAGCTTTATCTCCACCGATGAAAGAACTAAGTTTCAATGCTTCTCCTGTCAGGGCATCCGTTCCGTTTATCTCCTTATACGGATTTCCCGGAGTCACTGTGGCCGCATACTTGACACACTCGATTCTTATTTTTACCTTACTGTCCTCCCTGATAAGTTCAGAACTCTCCTCATATAAGGCCAAAGCCTCCTCCGCCGTACAGAAGCTGGCAATCAAGGGAATGAATACCGTCAGGCCCAGACTGTCCGACTAATGCTCGGAATATGTCTCCATAAAGAGATTTTTCAAAGCATCATATTTCTGTTCACCAGACATCGAAGCATCGCTTTCTATAGCATCGGCTTTCTGCTCCAAGTCGGCCAAAAGTGCGTTGTAATCCGGCTGGCCACCACCGGCACACGAC
>JAGHUZ010000242.1 GCA_018064575.1 Candidatus Minthomonas equi | reverse complement strand
CATTACCTTTCCTCCTCCCCTTCAGATAAGCAATAACGCAAGGTATGCTCCCCCAGTCGTAGCTGGTCGTCCTGCCGGCGGAGCCGCTGAAACCCGCTGATTCCATACCATCCTCCCCTATCTCCTGACCGAAGTACAGCATAAAGGGAGCATTGTTGAAAAGGAGCGATGCCGCCGTTGCAGCAATCCCCCTGAACGGGTCACCGCAGACAAATGGGGAAGAGAGACGCGGTTCATCGTGATTTTCCATAAAATTCAACATTCGTGGTTGGATATCTCCAAGTCTCTGCCAGGCTCCAGTGAGAGATGATGCACTCCATTCGTTCTTTAAAATAGCGAATAGAGTGTCATAGAAACAGGATTTGTCATACAGATAATCGAAACCTGCAGAAAGGAATTCGCGGTATCTGTCAGGCTGATAAACCTCTGCGATGAACAATGTTTCCGGATAGGCGGCTTTTATCTTCGGAATGCACCAACTCCAGAAATCGGGCGGAACCAATTCAGCCATATCGCATCTGAAACCGTCAGCACCTCTGCTGCACCATAGCAGCAGAATATCCCGCATCTTTTCCCAAGTGTTGCGGTTCGAATAATTGAGTTTGACAGTATCAGTCCAGTCCCCATCGTGATATCTGCCGGGATAGAAATTCTCTTCGGTGAATTTGAAAGAGGAACGGTTATCATAATTACAGGACACGTGATTCGGAACGAAATCCAGAATAACTCCCATTCCGGCAGAATGGACACGGGAAACCATTTCGGAAAATTCCATCAGCCTCGTTTCGGCATTCACGGCCAAATAGGGATTGACATCGGCATAATCACTTATGGCATATGGAGAACCGGCCATACCCTTGACCTCCGGTTCCGGATAAGTCGAATGGCGAATGACACCTGTGAACCAGATGTACGAAACTGACAGCTTCCTTATGGATTTAAGAATCGAAAAATCGATGTCAGCGAACTTTCCGCTGCCATTAACAGAAAGAGAGCCTCCGGGAACACTCCTGTTTGTGTTCCCGAAGACTCTCAAAAGCATCTGGTATATTATGAATTTTCCTTCAGGCTTCTTATTCATTCATATCCCAGTTAAGAATCTTGCAGAAATCGAAATCTGCAGGATTGCTGACATATTTCGAAGCCGCTTCGTAATCCTTGGCTGTAATGTAATGCAGGCAGTTCTTGTAAATACTCTTTACTTTGCCTCCGGCGATATTCACCAGACGTGGATTGATTTTGCCCGTATCGGGATCTTGAAGATCCTTCAGATACAGAGGAGCTGCGCAGCCTGATTCATCGATATGAACCATACAGCCGGTTTCCTTTTTATCGAAAAGAGTCCAGACACCCCAAGCGAGCTGTGAGCAGTATGAAATGTCATAAGAGCAAGGGTTGACGCAGCGGACATCATAGCCGATTTCCACGGGACGAATCTTGACCTTGAGTTTCAACTCTTTCAGTTTGTTTTCAAGAATAGTGCTGAAAACCTGAGCCTTGGACACTTTACCAAGTTCGGGATGTCCGTGCTCGTCATATGAGAAAGTAACACCGCAGTTCTTTAGGTCATCATCTTCAAGGATATGGAAAACACCTTCCGAAATCATAATGCCACCGTACGGAATTCCGAGGATATTTCTCTTGATGATGGTGGAGATGGCCAGATTGACTATTTTTTCTACGGATACTGATGTCTTGTTAAACATTTCGGGGATAACTATCATAGGATAATGGCAAGCCTCCCCTATTCCGAGTGCAAGATGTCCTGCGGAACGTCCCATAGCGCAGATGACATACCACGTGGCACTTGTACGTGCGTCTTCATAAACTGTAGTTGCGATTCTGGTTCCCTCCTGTTTGGCTGAATTAAAACCGAATGTCGGCTGTTCGTGAGGCAGAGGAAGGTCATTGTCGATAGTCTTGGGTACGTGGATATTCTGGATGGGGTAATGGTTCGCCTCAAGGAATTTGGCTATCCTGTTCGCAGTCGAAGCTGTATCGTCCCCACCTACGGTAACGAGCAGTTTGATATCGTTTTCCTTGAAGAAAGCCGCATTGAAATTCTTTTCGAAATCTTCCTGAGTGGGTTTGAAACGGCTCATTGTAAGGTATGAACCACCGCGGTTGAAAATGGAATCAGCCCTTTTGAAATCAAGAATCTCATAATTAGGATTCTTGGAGAAGAGACCTGAGTATCCGCCGTGAAGGCCGATAACCTGATAACCATTGGAAATAAACACCTTAGTGATGGTTCCTATAACTGTGTTGATACCGGGAGCAGGACCGCCGCCTGCGAGAATTACGATTGATTTCATAGACTTTATTTATAATAATAATGCGCAAATTTACCCTTTATTTTCAAAGGGGTGCAAAAAACTTCGTACATTTGTGGATTAATCCAATCAGGAAAACGCTAATATGTCGATTACCAGACAAAAAGCAAAGGTCAGAATAAATGAATTGAGAGCGGAACTCGAAATTCACAACAGGAATTACTATGTCTTGAATTCACCTGTCATTACGGATTTCGAATATGACCTTCTTATGCAGGAACTTATCTCTCTGGAAAAAATGTTTCCGGAGTTTTCCTCGGCAGAATCACCTTCTTTGAAAGTGGGCAGTGACCTTTCTCCGGAAAACAAGGAATTCAGGCAATATGCCCACCGTTTTCCGATGCTTTCACTGGGTAACACATACAATACCGAAGAACTCATAGGATTCGATACAAGAATAGTCAATCTTTCATCTTCGTCTCCCGAATATAATTGCGAACTGAAATTTGACGGAACAGCCATCTGTCTGACTTATGAAAAAGGACGCCTGACCAGGGCTCTGACCCGTGGGGATGGGGTAAAAGGGGATGACGTAACTGCAAATGTCCTTACCATTGACTCCATACCGGAAAATATAGGAGAAGTGTATTTCGATTTTGAAATACGGGGCGAGATTTATATGCCTTATGATGCATTCGACAGGCTCAATGCGGAAAGGGCGGAACAGGAGGAACCACCTTTTGCCAATCCACGTAACGCTGCCTCAGGATCCTTGAAACTGCTGAATCCGCTGGAAGTCAGTAAAAGAGGGTTGAAATGTGTGCTGTATCATATGCTTGGAGACAATCTGCCATTCTCACTTCATACCGAAGCCATCGCATGGGCTGCATCCCGGGGTCTTCCAGTGTCTGAGCATTCTAAAATATGCAGGGGAAGGAATGAAGTATTTGACTACATCTCTCAATGGGACGAAAAACGGAAATTTCTCCCCTTCCCTACTGACGGTATCGTCATAAAGGTCAATAATCTTTCGTTGCAGAACAGGCTCGGATTCACCTCGAAGACACCGCGGTGGGCCACTGCATTCAAATTCAAGCCTGAAGAAGCTCTTACCCGGGTGCTTTCCTTCGATTATCAGGTAGGAAGACCCGGTGCAGTAACCCCGGTGGCCAATCTGGAACCCGTTCAGCTTTCCGGAACCGTAGTCAGGCGTGCCACTCTGCACAATTTCGAGCAGATGGAGCTCCTTGATATTAGACAGAATGACTGGGTATATG
>JAGHUZ010000143.1 GCA_018064575.1 Candidatus Minthomonas equi | reverse complement strand
TGTGTTTCGCATCCAGCCGCGATATGTCAGGACGATATCACGCTGTCCGACTGCATCAAGTTTCGCATCCGTATCGGATATTGGTATGCTGTAACTGAAGGAAAGCGCAGAACTGGAGCTGTCGAAGACCGCATTCAGGTCTGCCGGTGCCCAGGCCCAGAAATCCAGATTTCCGCTTTCGGGCCAGAAATAGCTCTGCGAAGTATGCCATCCGCCGTTCTCTCCCGAAGGAGACAGCAGCAGTTGGGATGGAATATACTCTTCTGTACCACGAAAAGCTATTATGCGGACGTTATCGTCATACAGCATCGCAATATTTTCCGAAGAGGTAGGAATGCCTTTTGTCCGAGGCATTTCGCCGCCGCTTACGGAAAATCCTATTATGTTGTGGCTTTCAGGCATTAGAGCTGGCGGCACATCCATCTTGTTACAAGACAGTGCCAGGCATACGCAAAGAACGTATGCAGGCATTGTCTTTTGAATTCCGGATTTCTTCATCATTTCAGTAATTTTCCAGATGATTTATCAAAGAGAAAGGTCTCGGTCAGAAATATCCCAGGCATCCACTGTACAGTCCACGAAGAATATCTCCTGATTTTCAAGAACCGGGTCGAGGTCATCGTCCATATCGTCTCCGTTTTTCTCTTCATAACCGCCTCCTGCGAGGTCAATGGTATATGTATATTTGTAACCGGGTTTCCAATCCAGGGCTACAGGCCAGCAGCACCAGCGTTCAGAAGCCACTACAGTGCCGTCAGCAGCATTTCTGACTGTCATTTTCACTGCCAGATAAGCCCCGTTCATAGAAGTGCCCTCATCAGAAGAAATGTAATTTTCCGCCTTTGGCTGCATCTGGGGGATAAGTATCCACGAGTCACCGAGTGGAGCCGCGAAGGCATTGGGCTCGATAGAATTTTCAAGTCCCGTCTGAACGTAGAATCCGGATGCACTTGCTGCACCGTCAGTGACTGTCCAATCGGTCCTGGCCAGATTGGCATTATCCCGTTCATCCGTCGTGGAAGATGCGATGGATGCAGCTTTGAAATCTCCTGCCTTATTGACAAAAGCCATTTTGATTCCGGTGACATCACAAAGCAGAGTGCCGCTCGTATTCCTGGCTTTCACGATTATCTGCGAAAGTGTATGACGGAAATTGAGTCTGACTCCGGAAGTTTCCTTAGTGGAGGATACATGCTTGGCATAAATGACATCCTTCTGGTTTTCTGCATTATCTTCCACGACATAACTGAATGCATCCGCAGAAAGGGGCCTGGAGATTGTCCGGGGCCAGACAGCATGGAATGTCATTGTATGGGTGGCATCAATGTCGGCAGGCCAATAGTATGGAGTGGAGTCGGAATACCAGTAAGAACCGTCGAATTTGAAATCGTCCATAAAATACCTGCGGACAGTGCCGGCATCATCGTATGATGCCCATACATTGAATTTGTCGCCTGCAGCAAAGGCTGTTTTGGGAAGTGCCTTGGTGGCCATACCTATCCTGGTGTTGAAGCTGATGGCATCCGGTTCACGGACGCTGATGACTTCGTTTTTGTTGCAGCTTGCCAGAGCCGTGACTGCGGCAGCGATGGCAATAATTCTAAAGTTTGTTTTCATCGTTTGTTTTGTGTTTAACAGTGTTAGTAATTCAGTAATTTATTATCTACATCGATAAATCTATTTCTTCTCCTTTCCATTCGCCGACTGTCGTTTCGAATCCTGAGCCGTTGGAAATAGGTTTTGGTATATCTGCATCCATATCAACGATTATGTCACCGCTCATACTGCCTTCCTGCGAAAGTTGAATCATTCTGCCGCTGATATCAGCCGTACAGATGAATTCATTTCCGTCCAGAAGAAAGAAGTGTAGAGTCAGTATGTGATTCCGGCATTCGCTGTGCTTATGTCCGAAAATGGTAATCTGCCCCTCCAGTGTCGTTTCCCCTATACGCGTCATATCGAAGTTCTGGATATGACTGGCATCTGACGGTTCGTCAGAAACAGCCATATAACCGCAGGAAAGACTGGAAAGCGATGCCATACAACTCCTGACACCACCCAGATGTCGAATATTCCTGACTATTACGTTATATCTAGGAGTTCTTTGAACAGGGTGCATCACAAGAGTCTGCTCCATTCTGTCATTGACATCGATGTCGAAGAGAGAGTGGTCGCTATAAAGAATGTCCGGTTCCAGTATGGAGTCTTCCACCTTGCTGACGGTACGTGTGGTAACCGTGAAACCATCGTATGAACCCGAATCGTCAAAAAAGCGGTTGGCTCCTGTGCCGACATTTACACATATAGCCCTGTAAACTCCGGATGGAACGCTTATCATCCCTCCTTCGGTATCATAAAACTGGTAGTTCAGCGGATATCCTCCATTCACCGGGAACAAGTAAAGTTCCATATTCTGTCCGATAGGTTTCGAAGCTTTCGACCAGTCGAAGACGACTTTCAGCCCCCCATTGTGAAGGTGGTCATAACATAGTTCCTTATGCTGACAGGAAAGAGTAGTCAGCGACATAAGTAAAATGACAATGTATCCGGCAGTTTTCATTTCTTTATGATGTCTATTGTCCAGACAAGACTGATTTCCAGACGGGTAGGACCGAAATAATGCAGATTTGAGGTCGATTGCCACGCATAGTGAAGCGTTCCCTGGAGGTCGATGGAAAGGGGAATGTACTCCTTATATCTGCCTCCGGCATACCCGAATCCGACCGTAAAATCGATGTTGAGTTTTTTCGTTATAGGCAGAGAGTAACCGTATTCAATACCGGCATATCTTCCCCATTCTTCACGCCAGTCGCATATTATGCCACGCCCACCGAATTCAAAGTCGTAGGTCATAATTCCCGCGCAGAGGCCGATATGATGACCGGTGAGACTGGTAACAGCACCGGCTTTTCCGTGTAGTCTGTCCGTAACTGCTCCGAAATATCTGCGGATACCGATGTCGGCTGTAAAAACTCTGCAGTAGAACTTGTTTCTATCCGTCCACCATCCATAGGCGACATTTCCCGTGACGCTCCAGCCTTTTCCCAATCCCGCCTCTATACCGATATTGGGCATCAGAGCCAAATCGTAGAGAGCATTGGTCTTTATCAGCATACCGAAATGCTTTTCATTCCCTCGCGATGGTATCCAGTACATATCTGGCGGAACTAGCCCGTGATAAACTTTTTCGCATTCGGCGAAACCGATTACCGGCATCTGCTTCCTGCCCTGCGCCGTTACTACTGCAGCCTGCAGCGTTTCCGCATATGAAGTTTGCGCGCATATACGGGTGGCTGGCATTGTGATTACCGCCAGACACATTCCGATTCTGTATGACAATTTCATCTCCATCGTTTTGTTTCAGGCGCAAAAATGCTTCGTACGAATGAGCCTGATGTTGTACGAAACGGAGTATTTCGTACTTGAATACGGGATGATTTGTGGTATAAAATTTGAATTATGCCACTGAGAAGATCGGAACGCGGTTTTACAGGAATAAAATACCACTAAATGGAAGGCATTGATATCAATGTAATTTTCGGATTTATCACAGCGGCTGTACAACTTGCATTGGCCATAATGATTCTTTTTCTCCGTCCGCGCCACTGTTCGGACTGTGGGAAACAGCATATTGCACGCCTGCTGCTGGTCCTGTCCCTGCTTATTTCGATGTCGGGCAATCTTGCGAAATCACTCTTCTCGATTCCTGACAAAGTATTCGACATCTTCTTTTTCTGGTCCTGCTCCACCCAGAACATTCTGCTGGGCTTTGTATCCATTCTGTTCGCCAACCCCACCAGAATAAGCCGGCGCTTCGTATGGCTTAATTGCCTGGCTTATATCTTTTTTAATATTGCACTGATTG
>JAGHUZ010000283.1 GCA_018064575.1 Candidatus Minthomonas equi | reverse complement strand
CCCTCGGCCATAAGACGCTGGGATGCCAGCCCCGGAATCTGGTCGAATCCCAGAAAATCGGGAGCATTGACGTCAGCACCGCCAAGGTCATCGAAATTGGTGGTGAATCCTTTGGCTCCTTCGTCCTTGAGAACCCTGCGGATGGCGATTTCAGCCTTTGCCGAATTTCTGACTCTCAGCCAGTATTCCGCTTCACCTTCCTCTCCTATCACCACATCGTATCTGGCTTTATACTCCTCTATCAGAGCATCCGCCTCCGCATCGGTAACTTTTCTGTAATACTCCATAAGGGATGAGACCGGATAATAATCTACGTGATATCCCAGTCTGACCTCTGCCTCCACCTTATCCCCGTCAGTAACGGCCACATTGTTCATCTGGTCCCCGAAACGGAGAATTCTCATATCCTTCGCATCAGCCCAGGCAGCCGCTACGCGGGCCCACACGGCTATCGACTTCTGGGGCTTCTCATCCTTCCAATAACCGCTTACGACTTTGCGCGGCTTGCGCAGATGAGCGCAGATATGCCCGAATTCACGGTCACCGTGAGCACTCTGGTTCAGATTCATGAAATCCATATCCATAGTGTCCCAGGGAATTTCTGCATTGTATTGGGTATGGAAATGCAGAAGAGGTTTCTGCAGTGCCTGAAGACCTTTTATCCACATTTTCGCAGGAGAGAAAGTATGCATCCAGGTTATCACACCCACACACGCGGGTTCATTGTTGGCCGCCTTCATTATGGTCTCGACTTCTCTTGATGAATTCGCGGTACCCTTGTACACCACCTTGATGGGAATCAAGCCACCGGCATTGAGACCTTCGACCATTTCCTTGGAATGTCCGTCAACTATCCTGACTGTTTCGCCTCCGTATAGAAGCTGTGCTCCGGTAATCCACCAGAGTTCCATATTTTCAAATGCTTTGTTCATATCATTGATTATTATTTCGAATTCTGTCCATAATAAGCATCCGGGCCGTGCTTGCGGCTGTAATGCTTTTCGATGAGAAGTTCGCTCATAGACGGCGAATGGTTCACGATGTCGAGTGTCGATAGATTCAGTGTCATTGACACAAAACCCATCTTCGCGACCTGCTCCAGAACCACGGCATTATGTACTGCATCGTCAGCATCCATGCCCCAGGAAAATGGGCCGTGGTTTCTTACCAGCACTGCCGGAGTATCCAGAGGGGTCATCCGTTAGAATCGTTCTACG
>JAGHUZ010000184.1 GCA_018064575.1 Candidatus Minthomonas equi | reverse complement strand
GTTTATGGTAGTGAGGACGAGTTCTCCGAGTTCTCCGTCAGGAACCCTCTGCAGCGTCTTGGGGTCCACTATCTCGACGATGTAATAATCTTCCCATATATGCAGACCGTTCTGTTCCTGACATTCGAAGGCGACACCGGGACCGCACATTTCAGACATCCCAAATGAATTGTATGCCTTGACTCCGAGCATTTCCTCGATTCTCTTTCTCTGCTCGTCGCTGTGAGGTTCCGCACCGATAACCAATGTCCGGAGACGGGTATCCCTGCGTGGTTCGATTCCCTTCTCCTGCATTACTTCATACTGGCGGGTGGCATAGGTCGGTATAGCGTGAGCCACTGTCGTTCCGAAGTCCGTAAAGAATTTCAACTGCCTCTTGGTGTTTCCGGCACCTGCCGGCACTGTCAGCATACCCAGCCTTTCCGCCCCGTATTGGAAACCCAGCCCTCCGGTGAACATTCCATATCCCGATGTATTCTGAAACACGTCATCAGGACGGCAGCCCACCATCCAGAGACAGCGTGCCACGGCATTCGCCCACTCGTCAAGGTCTTTCTGCGTATGAAGTATCACCGTAGGATTTCCTGTCGTCCCTGAGGATGAGTGAAGTCTTACACACTTGTCGGCAGATACGGAGGCTATGCCGAAAGGATATGTATCCCGCAAATCCTGTTTCGTGGTAAAGGGTATTTTCCCAAGGTCGTCAAGAGTCTTGATGTCTGACGGTTTGAGATTCAATTCTTTGAAGCGGCGGCTGTAGAAAGGGGAGTTCATACAGTGCTCCACAGTCGCTTTCAGCCTTTCAAGCTGTAATTTCTCGATTTGGGGACGTGTCATCGTCTCCATCTCCGGATTGAAATAATTTGAATATGCTGTCATCGTTTTATTGAAAACACTTGGTAGTCTTGATTTTTATCTACCTTCCTGCCTGATGGAATGGTCCATATTGAATAATCGCACCCTTTCTTCCAGAATGGGGAAAAGTTCTTCACGCATCCTGCTGGTACAAGCCCGGATACCCTGCTGTCCGCTTCCAGTGATATCAAGGGATATGGAACTTATTCCATAATGAATCAGTTCCGATACGAGTTCTCCACCGGACATATTGCCATACCCCAGGGAAAAGAAGAACCCGTCACCTACCGGCTCGGTCACATCGTAATCATAAACGATATGGAAGCCATTGTCGCAGAATATCCGCTTCATAGCAGTGGCCCGTTCGGAGTAAATCTTGACATCCTGCAGAAAATCTATTTTCCCTTCACAGGCCAGGCGCATCATTTCAGCATACGCATACTGGGTAGAAGCAGTACAGCCGCTGGTAATCATATACAGAATCTCGGCTATGAACGTACTTCCGAAAACTCCCGCATCCTGATAACGTTCGGCCAGAGCCGGATATTGCGTATCGAAAAGATTTTCGCTGACGCAGACAAAAGCCATCCGCTGCCCGGCATAGCTGAATATTTTCGAAGAGGAAAGCATAAGTATGTAACGGTCCGTGTATTTGGCGACCGTAGGAAGGAACGGTTTAGAGTAGGGATGCCCGAAATCGTGACGGTAATCCATACAGAAATAGGCAAGGTCCTCCAGTACGACGGCATCATATTTGGTGGCCATCTCCCCGATGATGCGCAGTTCCGAATCCTCAAGGCATATCCACGCCGGATTGTTTGGACTTGAATAAATGATGGCGGCTATGTCACCTGATGACAGTTCCTCTTCCAGTTTTCCCCGGAGGGCTTCACCCCTGAACGGATAAATGTCGAATTGTTTCCACTGAATGCCCAAAATGCGGAGCTGTGACTTCTGAATGGGAAATCCCGGATCGATGAAGAGTACCTTGTTCTTCCCCGGTATGCGCTGGGTACAAGCTATGAACGCCCCGAACGAGCCGGCCACGGAACCCGTGGTGGGGATGCAGGTTCTTGGGCTCGCATCTATATCAAGGAATGCCCTGATGAATTCCGCCGCAGCCTTTTTCACCTCCGGGATACCGGCAGCTGCAGGGTACGATGATGCTACCCCTCTGTCGAGGGCGGCTTTTTCCGCTTCCACTCCGAAGCGGTTGGGAGGAAGCGAGGGTGAGCCCTGGTCCATCCTTATGAACGGTATGCCGGTCCGCCTTTCAAGTTCCTGGGAAAGCAACACCATTTCCCCTATGGTGGCAGAAGCAAGGTCCGCGATGTTATGTTTTGCACAGGCCTCACGAACCTGCTCTTCGCTGAATAGTTTCATTTCTTTATATAAGTCATCCTTTAATGACAAATTCATCGGCATCCTTCCAAGCCGGGAATTTTTCCCTGAATGCCCTGACGGTTTGCATATCAATATTCGCTGAAACGGACTCCTCCGCATCATCGCGGCACTCGGCGACAGTATGTCCGAGATGGTCTATAACGGCCGAAGCACCGACATAATGTCCGCCTTCGTCATCTCCTACGCGGTTTGCCCCGATTACCCAGCACTGATTCTCGATGGCTCTGGCCCGAAGCAATGTACGCCAGACATATGTTCTCGGTTCAGGCCAGCTGGCCACATAGAGTATGGCATCATAATCACCTGTATTTCTGCTCCAAACGGGGAAACGCAGGTCATAACACACCAGAAGAAGGAAGCGCACGCCCCTGAACTCCACTGTCACTCTCCTGTCTCCGGCCGTAAACCGTTGGTCTTCGCCGCTGTAAGTGAAAAGGTGATGTTTGTCACAGACCGTTATGCTTCCGTCCGGTTTGACGAAATGAAAGCGATTGAAAAACTGTCCGTTTCGCCTTATGGCAATGCTTCCCGCCACTGCGCAGTTACGTGCCTTGGCTGTGGCCGCCATCCACTCCGGACCGATACCGTTTTCTTCTTCTGCACACCATTGCGGTTCCATAACAAAACCCGTGGTGAACATCTCTGGCAGAAGAATCAAATCCGTCTCCGGCAAAGCGGCTATGGCTTTCGAGAGACGGCTGATGTTTTCCTTCGGTTCAGCCCGGACTATATCGGTTTGCAATACTGTTATTTTCATTCCGCGAATATAGTAATTTTAGA
>JAGHUZ010000196.1 GCA_018064575.1 Candidatus Minthomonas equi | reverse complement strand
CACTGTGATGTAATTCTCATACGACTGGCAGACTTCTGCCGAGAATTTCATCGCATAGCCGATAATATGTTCCCACTGTGATTCATTCATAGTGGGAATTTCTTTTTTATGTATGCTTTCTCGGTAGAGTCCGTAAAGGATGCCGGCATTGAAATTGTCACCTGCCCCTATGGTGCTGACTGTCTTGATTCGGGGAACGGAAAATGATGTTTTCAGTGACGGTGTCTGGAGTATGATGTCACCGGCTCCGGCGGTGTATATGAATACAGGGGCGTGCTGCGATAGTATTTCGTTATAGAGTATATATGGGTCCGATTCTCCGTAGAGGGCTTCCAAATCATCCTTGGATGCCCGGAGTATATCACAGTACTGATAATTTTCAATCAATGTCGGATGGAGGTAATCCGCCTGATAGGAATGATTTTTTCTGAAATTGATGTCATAGTAAATCAGTGCTCCTGCGTTCCGTACTTTTTCCATAAATGCTTTGATTCCGGGTCTCAGCACGGGATTCAGTGCGTAGAATGATGCGAAAATCACCAAATCGTCGGAACTGACTTCGGGGAATGCTCCCTGCAGACCGTGCATCGTATAATCCTTGTAAAAGGTATAGTCGGCATCATTGTTATCATCGAGAAAAGCCAGGGAGACTGCTGATTTGGATTCGGGATGGCGGGAGACGAAGCGGGAGGTGATTCCGTTTTTTTCCATAAAGTCACATATCATATTTCCTACACTGTCCTGTCCCAGGTCGCTGACGAAATTCACTTCATAATCATTTTCTGACGGGTATGCATTCTTCAGTCTTCCGAGGGTTACGAGTCCATTGAATACACTTCCTCCGGGAGTGGCTCTCTGAGGCTGTTCGTTTTTGAAAATGATGTCGAGAATGGTCTCTCCGACCCCTATGATTTTTCTCATATATGTCTGTATTATTTGATTATTACTGCATATCGGTTTTCTTCCCCTACTTCGTGGAGGGGGATGGCACCGGTCTCTTTTATGTATTGTGAAATCTCTCCGAAGCGGGGGCGGTATTCGACACTGATGGAATGGTCTCCGTCACCAAGGTCTTTTCCCATACGGTCGTATATTTTTCTGGCAAGGAGTCCCATAGTCATTCTGACATTGATTTCGACGCAGGGATTCAGGAGAATTTCATCGCTGCTCCCGTCACGGCAGATGAACATATCGATTCCGAGGTATCCGTCATATCTTCCGGCGAAGTGTGAGCTCAAGTATGAAATAAGGGCATCTCTTACCGCTTCGGTCAAGCCGGGGGCGAGCCATTGTTCCAGAATCCGGAGAATCTTTTCATCGCTTGCAAGAAGGTTTCCACGGTACATCCCGTTTTCATTGTGGAACAGTGAGTATCCTGCGAAACGGACTTTTCCGCCTTCTACACTGAATAGCATGGCGAAGTCCTGTATGACGGTGAAGCGTTTTTCTATGAGCACGCTCCCTTGACGCTCGATGGTTCTGGTGCACCAACCTCTGTCGCTGGGGAAGAATTCGCCTCTGCGTACCCAACGTAGCCCTTTGCCACTGCCGGACCAGGGGGCTTTGAGGACGATGGACCCCAGATTTTCCAGACTTTCGTCTATTTCGGAGAGGGTGGTCGTTTCCCTGGCCAATGGCTGTGTCAGTCGGTGCCGGTATGGCTTGAGGACCGTTTCAGTGTATTTTCGAGCTTGTATGGCTGTGCGGCGGTGGGACAGTTCCCGGATGGCGGCGATTTCCACATCGGTGGGAAGCAGCCGGTCCGAAACGCCTTTTTTCTGAAACTGCCGTTTGAGGTAGGGGTTCCACCCCCATGGTATTATTCTGTCATCGGAACTTTCTTCTATCCAATGGTTCAGCCCGAAACAATTCCTCCCGAATTCCAGTGCGGAATCGGGAGGAACGAAATGGGGACTGCCGTTGGCAAGGCAGAGGTCGTGTTCCGGATTGAAGATGTTCATTTAATCATTCCTGAATGCAGCCTATTTGGTGCTGTATTCAGCTTTGAGGTCTTCGTAAAATGCTGCTACGGCTGTCTTGGCGTATGGAACGAGCCAGAAGAATCCTATGCCGAAGGTGAAAAGGCAGAGGATGAACCATCCGATGAAACTAAGGTATAGGCAGAAAAGGTCGAATTTGTGACCTTTCATCATCTGGCGGCTCTTGGCGATGGCTTGTGAAATAGGAAGTTCAGGTTCGTCAACGAGGATAAAATTGGTCATCGAATAGGCGAATGCCATAATAATTCCTGGAATGACCAAAAGGAGCGTCCATAACACCAGATAGATGACTGTCAGCAGTGTTCCGCACATAATGTGGAAATAGTTCTGGCTGAAGGTGATTTTGAAGGCATTGGGAAGAATGTCCGCATCGCCTTCGGTGAGATTTTTACGAAGAGAATTGTCAAATCCGAGTTCCAAGGGGTTGGCTATGAAGATGGCCAGAGGGGCGGTAACGCTTCCGACCAGCGCCCAGGCAAATGTTGAAACGGCTGCTGCGAACCAGTTTCCTTTAAGGGCAGCGCAAGCTTGTTTTTTGTAGTTGCTATTGGTTTTCATAAAATTGGTTTTGGTCTATAATTTAGAAGCTGTTTTGCTTTACAAAAGTAAGTAATAAAAAATGATTTGGTGCTATGAAAATATAATTATTGCCGAGGCGGCCAGAGCCCAGATGGATACGGTGGCGGCCGTAGTACCCAGAAGACGGTTCAGTGCACATCCGGTGGTATGTTGGAGTCTGCGCCATAAGGCGATGCCCCAAATCATCAAGGTGATGGACACTGCCATAGCGGGCAGTGACGGACTGATGCAGGAAAGAATGATGCAGGCGGCCAGAATATCCACGAGGTATATTTTCGCTACTGTCGGGCGGCCCCATAGTACGGCGGTGGTAATCTTTCCGCAGGCTTTGTCTTCTTCCACATCGCGGTAATTGTTTACTATCAATATGTTGACGGATAAGAGACCGGTGGCGGTTCCAAGAAGGACAGTTTCAAATGATATGTTTCCGCTCTGCACGAAGCAGGTCAGGATAACCGGCACCAGCCCGTAGAAGACCAGCACCGTGATATCACCGAGTGCGTGGCGGGAAAGAGGGTATGGGCCGGCGGAATAGGCGAAGACACAGATGGCTATAACGATTCCGACAGGAATAATCCACCAAGGCGCGAAGAAAAGCAGGCAGAGTCCGCACAGGCAGGCGGCGATGAGGAAGCCTATGGCTCCGTACAGGACGGTTTCCGCTTTTAGTTTCCCGGAAGCCGACATGCGGACCGGACCTTGTCTTCCCGGGGTGTCGGAGCCGTTTTTGAAGTCGAAATAGTCATTGGCGAAATTGCTTGCGATTTGAGCGAAGAGCGCGACTCCCATACAGAGCAATGCTGCGCAGAGTTTGAATTCTCCTTCTCTGACGGCTACGGCGCTACCGAGCAGTACCGGTGCGATAGAAGCCGGGAGAGTCCGGGGCCGGGTGGCGGAGAGGAATGATTTGATTTTTCCCATAGTGCTGCAAAGTTACTTTTATTACCTTTGTATCGCACTATGTGTTAACAGAGGAAATGGAGATTTTTTATTCAAATGATATTCTCGATGGGGAAATCGTGCTTCCTGAGGGG
>JAGHUZ010000319.1 GCA_018064575.1 Candidatus Minthomonas equi | reverse complement strand
CAATGACAATGCCCACGATCCTGCCACTAAAAGCGGCTGTGCCCCTCTGAAATCCGGTGTCCACAGCATAAGAGTCCTGTACTTTGATAACTGCGACGGTCAAATGCTGAAACTCGAAGCCGCCACAGCGTCAGGCACTCCCTTTGACCTGATAATCTACCAGCCGTAAAATCCGATGTCTGCCCGGAAGCAGTGACAACTTTTCAAATAATGAAGAGAGGGTAATCTTAAGTGTTTATTAAACTTAAAATTACCCTCTAAATTTATCTTGAGCGGAAAACGGGGTTCGAACCCGCGACCTTCGGCTTGGGAAGCCGACGCTCTACCAACTGAGCTATTTCCGCATAATCACTCGCAGAATCTGAACAAAAAAACTACTTTTGTGCTTTGAAAGTGTCGCAAATGTATGAATTTAAATTTATATATCGGCAAAAAAATTGGAGGAAATAGTCGGATAGCCACTGTCAGTGTCACTCTCAGTCTGTGCGCCATCCTGATATCCATCGCTGTAAGTGAAGGTTTCAAGCGCGAAATAGGCGAAAAGGCCGTGGCATTTTCGGGTGAAATAATGCTTTCCGTTCCCGGAGAGGAGATAAGTTCATACGAATACTCTCTGGATGAAAATCTCTCGTTTCTCCCGGAAATAGCATCCCTGAAAGAGGTGCGTTCCATTAACGGAGTGGCCTACACTCCGGGAATGATAAAAACCGATGATGCTCTTTCAGGAGCATTGTTCAAAGGGGTGACTTCCGAATACGACCTATCGTTTTTCAGCACCTATATGAAAGACGGAAAACTTCCTGAATTCAATACTGAAAATCCATCTGACGAGATTCTGATATCCGGGAGACTGGCCTCCGCCCTGGGCTTCACCACCGGAGACAGAATCACGTCATACTTTGTCGACGAAAATAATGTGAGAGCCAGAAAATTCACGATTTCAGGCATATATGACATCCAGCTCGAAGACATAGATGAAAGACTCGTCATCTGTGACAGAAGACATACCCAGAGACTCAACGGATGGGGCCCATCAGAAGTGTCCTGTGTGGAAATATCACTGGGCGGAGACGGAAGCGGCCTTTCGCACTCAAGAAGGGAACGGACTATCGCGAAAATCGACGATATTTTTCTAAACTCCGACTCCGAACAGGACAGCAGCGTCACCGTTGTATCCATAGACCAAATTTACAGCAGTCTTTTCGACTGGCTCGGACTGCTGAATATGAATGTGCTGATAATTCTGATATTGATGACTGCAGTCGCCGGATTCAATATGATTTCCGGACTGCTGATAATTCTCTTCAGAAACATATCGGCCATAGGTCTTTTCAAATCACTGGGGATGAGGACATCCGTGGTATGTCGCATATTCCTGTGGAAAGC
>JAGHUZ010000160.1 GCA_018064575.1 Candidatus Minthomonas equi | reverse complement strand
CTTACAAGGAACAAATCCTCACCTACACCATCACCTTGATCCCAGTGGAAAAGAATTGGATGATATCCGCCATCAATTGACAGACTGATACGACCACGACTCCCCTTTTTTCAGGCTTACCGCTTCCTTCATCAGTCCATCCACGAAAAACGTTCCGTCGCCACGGGCAGTAAGTTTCGCCGAGGTTATCTTTCCATCATTCCACGAGGCGTCCATTTCTCCTCCTCCGCGCACACATAGCCCCTTGAAGGAGCCGTCTTTCCATGCCTGAGGCAATGCCGGAAGCAGGACTATGGATTCTCCCTGACTTTGCACAAGCATCTCGGCGATACCGGCGCACCCACCGAAGTTACCGTCTATCTGATAAGGTTGGTGACCACAGAAGAGATTAGGATAGGTTCCTCCGCCGTCGATATAATTGAACTCCGTTTCCTTTATGGGCTTCAGCAGATCGCGGAACAGTTTGAATGCATGCTCACCGTCTCTGAGCCGGGCCCAGAAATTGATTTTCCAAGCCATCGACCATCCCGTACTCACGTCACCGCGCACTTCAAGCGTCTTTCTGGCGGCCGCGGCCAGTTCCGGGGTTCCATCTACAGTAATTTCGTTGGCGGGATGAAGTCCGTAAAGGTGAGAGACGTGTCTATGATTAATTTCAGCTTCCTCATACGGCTCCATCCATTCCATAATTCTGCCGTCATCCCCTATGGTGGTCGGCTTCAGACGTGAAAGCCTGTCGGAAAGAGTGTCGGCAAATGCCGCATCTGTCCCGAGAATCGAGGCAGCTTCCCTGACATTCGTGAACAGTTCACGTATAATCTGATTATCCATAGTAGAACCGGCGCATACAGAGACACGGTGACCGTTAGGAAGGATAAAACTGTTTTCAGGAGAATTGGTGGGAGCTGTCACAAGATAATGGGTATTGGGATTCTCCACCAGCATATCCACGAAAAAGAGGGCGGCTTCTTTCATTATGGGATAAACTTCTTTCAGGAATTCCCCATCCCCTGTAAACCTGTAATGTTCATACAGATGTTCGCAAAGCCAGGCGGCCGATGTATTGGAAGCACCCCACGACGGATGCTCCCCGGGAGCGGAATATTCCCAAACGTTTCCGGGTGTATGCATAGTCCATCCGCGTGAGCCGTAGAACACCTGAGCGGTATGCTGTCCGCTTGGAACCTGTTTCTTCATCCATTCGAACAGGGGTAAATGCAGTTCCGAAAGATTACCCACTTCAGCCGGCCACAGATTCATCTGAAGATTTATGTTCAGGTGATAATCCCCGTTCCACGGAGTTCCGATGGTATTCGCCCATATACCCTGAAGATTTGGAGGCAGACACCCCTCCCTGGTGGAAGATACCAGGAGATAACGCCCGAACTGGTAATAAAGAGCCGCCAGCGAAGGGTCATCACCATCAGAGTGAAAAGCCTGAAGCCGCTTGTCCATAGGCATAGCTTCCTTCTCGGGATTATGCCCGAAATCGACAGACACCCTGCCGAACATTTTCCCGAAAGATTCGGTATGACGTTTCACAAGTTCATCATACTTCAAAGCCAAAGCTTTATCAATAGTCCCGCTAAGTTCATTTTCCACATCCCCGCCATAATAATCGGTACACATAGCCACCAGCAGGATGACTTCGTCAGCATTTATGACCGAAAGCGTTTTCCCGTCTTCAGAAACCAGTTCGCCCCCTCCGGGAAGCAGAACTTTTACCCTTCCCCCTATTTCCATACCGCCAGGTTGCGGATTTTCATCTGTTTCCAAACCGGAGAGCATCGTACAGCGATAAATCAAATCCCCGTCCTTTACACTGACGGCAGGCTGCCACTCAGGTCTCATCTCTATGTCTGAATCCCTGTTCATTGAAATTTTAAGGCCAATGGCACCCTTCCTGTCCGCAGTGTAGCGTATCAGACAGATATCATCGCTGTAGGAAGCGAAATATGTTCTGCCGTATGTAACTCCCCCGACGGTGAACGATTCCTCCGATATGGCCTCCGGCAGTCTGAGCTCCCTCCTGTAAGCAGCGGCGTCCTCCGTGGCGGTATTCTGTTCCACCACCAGATTTCCGAAAAGTTGATAGGAACCATACGGGCATTTAAACCCAGAACCGTGTCCGGTACCCTCCCCACCGCAGACAAAAGTATCATACATCAGTTCCTGAGCCAGGTCATTTTTTCCGGCGAATAGAAGTTCGCGGATTTTCGCCAGAGATTCCACTGCCTTGGGATTATCTGAATTCTGACGGCTGCCCGACCACACAGAACTTTCGTTCAGGACTATCGTCTCTTTCCGAATGCCGCCGTCCGGCATCATACCTATACGACCATTGCCGAGAGGAAAACTTTCCTCCCATTGGGCGGAAGGAGCATTGAAGAAATAAGTGAGTGACGGGTCAGAAGTCTCCTTCTGCGCACAAGAAAGGGAAACCATTACCGTAAGAACGGTGGGAATGATCTTGATTCTCATTTTCTTAAACAGTCTTTGAAGCCTTGAATGAACGATAGCCGTAAAGAGCCACCATTACAAAACAGATGAACGGAAGGATGAAGGAGAAATTAGTAGCGGAAACAGCTCCGAAAATTCCGGGGGAAGTTTCATCCAGGTCTATGATGGCTCCCTGAAGCGGAGGCATTATGGCTCCTCCCACGATGGCCATAACCAGAAAAGCGGCACCGAGAGTAGTATCCTGACGGACATCTTCAAGCGCGATACCGTATATGGTGGGGAACATTATACTCATAAACAGGGACACGATGACCAGACAGCAGAGCCCCGCCCGGCCGTCAATGAGTATGGCGCCTGCGGTAGCCGTCATCGCACAAAGTGCGAATATCATCAGAAGACGTCGGGAATTGACATATTTCATCAGGAAAGTCCCGATGAAACGGCCGGAAAGACAGAGTCCCATAGCCGCGATGTTCCACCACTGAGCCACATTCTTTTCGATGCCGAGACGGCCTGCATACTGGATGATAAATGTCCAGCACATAATCTGGGCGGCCACATAAAACATCTGGGCCACCACCCCTTCACGATAAATCCTGTTACGCCATAATCTGCGGAGAGAATCACCGGTTTTCGGTTTTTCCGCCTGCGCTCCGGAAGTGGTATCTTTCTTCACGAAAACGGCTATGACCACCAGCATTATGACCACTACCAAACCTATGGCCACATAAGGGTTGCGGATGGTATCGAGGTCGTGGCTCCGTATCACAGCCCTGGTGGCGGCATCCAACTGGCTGAAGTCACTCACGCCATACTTGGCGTTGACGGCATCGGCATTGCTGTACAGATTGGCCAGCACGATTTGGGATGCGATAATCATCCCCGTAAGGGAGCCGACCGGATTGAATGCCTGCGAAAGATTCAGACGGCGGGTGGCATTCTCAGGTGCACCGAGGGAAAGGATATAAGGATTCGAAGTGGTTTCGAGGAATGCCAGACCGAAAGTCAGGATATACAGAGAGAAACAGAACAGGAAGAAACTCTGCGCACTGGCAGCGGGGATGAAAAGGAATGCCCCCACGGCATAAAGTGAAAGGCCGAGAAGAATCCCGCTCTTGTAACTGAACTTCTTGATGAAAAGGGCGGCCGGGATGGCCATCGTGGCATATCCCCCGTAAAACGCGAACTGCACGAAGGCCGCCTTGAAATTTGAAATTTCGAGAGTGGTCTTGAATGCAGCCACCATAGGATTCGTGATATCATTGGCGAACCCCCACAACGCGAAAAGGGAGGTAATGAGAATGAAGGTGAGCAGATATTTGCGCTCTACCAGCTTGGCCGGCATCTTTTTAACAGAATCTGACATAAAACTATTTTGTTATATCATTATGGATGATGTTTGCGAGTAATGTTGTGCTGATACAAAAATATTGATAATTTTGTATCAGCACAACATTAGTGGACATTAATCTTCAATATCTATGAAATACAAACCCCTACTGGTAACTTTGTTACTGCTTGGAAATGTTCTTACTTCCTATGGAGCCACCGGTGCAAATTCAGCCGTGGATATGAACACCATAAACATTATGCCGGTTCTTCCATATCCTGCATCTTCCGACATCCATTACGAAGAATGCTTCGATTTGACCAGAATTATCATTGACTGCGAAGAACTTTCATCAGCTACGGCCTGGACTGAAAAGTATATGAAAGAATGGTACGGAGAGTTCGCACCTTCAGTGGTGGCCGGAAAATCTGTTTCAGGCATTTCAGATGCAGAAGCCTATTCACTTCTGTCTGACGGCAGCGGTGTCTCCGTAAAAGCCAGAACACTTCAGGGTATCCGTTATGCGATGTTTACACTCAGACAGCTTGTCATTCCCAAACGCGGTACCAAAACGATAGCCGGCTACATTATCCGGAAAGCCGATATCGAGGACCGTCCCGTCTCTGATTTCCGCGGACTCCATATCTGCTGGTTCCCGGAAGTCCAAGCCTGGGAAGTCGAGAGACTTATCAGACTCGCCGCCTTTTTCAAAATGAATTACGTGGTTCTCGAACCGTGGGGAACGTTCAGAAGTGACGTAGCTCCCTGGTACGGATATCCTGACGGAACTATGACCAAATCCGAGGTCAAAAGACTCTGTGGCATAGCCAAAGACCTGGGAGTGACACTTATACCACAGCTTAACGTATTCGGTCATGCCGCACTGGCCAGAGAACGTGTCGGCAAGCACGCTGCACTGGATACGCATCCTGAATACCAGCCTCTTTTCGAACCGGACAACGGATGGAATTTCTGTTTGACAAATCCTGAGACCAGAACTCTGATTATGGACCTTATCAAAGAACTGTATGATGCTTTCGAACGTCCTCCCTTCTTCCACATAGGATGTGATGAAGCTTATGACCCCAGCTGCCCTGACTGCCTGAAACGTCCTTATTCCGAAATACTCAGTGAACATATCACCGCTGTTTCCGAAACTATCGTGAAAATGGGAGCACGGCCGATGATGTGGCACGACAAGCTGCTTGTCAAAGGTGACCAACGTTGGAAAGGCTTTACAGCCACAGGTTCGCAGGAAACGGCCAAACTCGCCAATACTCTCCCCAAGGATATCGTGATATGTGACTGGTGCTACAAAACTCCAAAGGAAGATTATCCGACTCTCAAATACTTCAAGGGACTCGGTTTCGATGTTCTTACCTGCCCATTCAAGGACGTGAAAGGTATGGAAACACAAATCAAGTTTTCACAGAAAAACGGCATAGGTGTTTTGGGTACTCTATGGCACCATTATTTCGGTGATGACCTTTTCAATATTTATTATCATCTGTCCTGTATGATGTGGTATGGTGATATGAAAGATATACCGTATCGCAGCTGGCTGTCAGCTTTCTATACTATGCTGCGCTATGTATGCTGGGATATGAAGTTTACCGACTATACACGCTTCGGCTCATTCAAGTATCAGGTACCGCCTGAAAATTTTCTAAATAATTAAAAACTGTTTCGACAACACTATTAACAGACCAAATAATCAAAAAATATCTTTATGACAGGAATAGGAATTATCGGATGCGGAAAAATCGCTCAGGTCCGCCACATCCCCGAATATGCAGACAATGCTCAGGCCCGAATCATCGGATTCTTCGATTTTAACAAAGCCCGTGCGGAAGAACTCGCTGCGAAGTATGACGCCAAGGCATATGACACACTGGAAGAACTTCTCGCGGACAGCAGAATAGAAGCCGTAAGTGTGTGCGTCGCCAACGTCGCCCACTGCGAAGTCACAGTCAAAGCCCTGAAAGCGGGAAAACACGTTCTCTGCGAGAAGCCTATGGCCATTACCATAGAAGAATGCCAACTGATGGTGGACACCGCCCGTGAATGCGGAAAGAAACTGATGATAGGACAGAACCAGCGTCTGGCCAAGGCTCACGTAGAAGCCAAAAAGATGATTGATGCCGGAGAAATCGGCCGTATAATATCCTTCCACACTGCTTTCGGTCATTCCGGTCCTGAGAACTGGAGTGTCGATCCGGGCAAGAACACCTGGTTCTTCGACAAGAAACAGGCAGCTATGGGCGTTATGGCAGACCTCGGAATCCATAAGACAGACCTCATCCAATACCTTACAGGACAGGAGGTGAAAGCCGTCTCCGCCAGACTCGTCACACTTGACAAGACCGGTCCCGACGGCCAGCCCATCGGAGTCGATGACAATGCCATCTGTATTTATGAAATGGACGGAGGTGCCATCGGCACTATGACTGCCAGCTGGACATATTACGGTGCAGAGGACAATTCCACCGTCATTTTCGGTACTGAAGGAAGCATCAGCATTTATGAAATAGACCGCGCCCCCATCGTCCTCAGAAAGAAAGGAGGCATAGTCGAAACATTCGAAGTGGAGCAGATTCAGACCAATGACAATCAGACCAAATCCGGCATCATCGATGCTTTTATGGACTGTCTGGTCAATGACACGGAGCCCTCGATTCCGGGATACGGTGTCCTGGCAGCTATGAAAGCTGTGTTCGCAGCCATCGAATCTTCAGAAAAAGGAGAAAGAATAACCATAGGATAGAATCGTCATGAAGGCATTCAGACCATTGCTTTTCCTTACCCTGCTGACATTGGTCTTCCCGAGATACCTGATGGCAGTCGATTGGAAAGCCAGATGGATAGGAGCTCCTTGGGAGGGGGAAGAGTATATCAGGACCGACACGCTTCCCGCCCCGGAATTCAGAAAAAGCTTCGACATCGACCAGAAAATCAACTCCGCCACGGCTTACGTTACGGGACTCGGTTTTTTCGAATTCTATGTAAACGGCGTCAAGGCGGGAGATGAAGTTCTCTGCCCGAACGAAACTTCCTATTCTCACAGACCGGGACTCAGAGAATACCCCATCACTATGGATGACACCCACTGGAGGAACTTCAGGGTAAATTTTATGACATACGACATAAAAGCGCTGCTGAAAAAAGGGACTAACAGTCTCGGAGCCCTCGTCGGAAACGGATTCTATGCCACCGGACGCACCCGCTGGGTGGAGCCGTACGGAAGTCCGCGCTTTATCTGTCAAGTAGAAATCCGGTATGCGGACGGCACATCCCGCACTATCATATCCGATGATTCGTGGCAGGTACGGAAAAGTCCCATACTCCTCAATGACCTTTATGACGGAGAAATCTACGATGCCCGGCAGAAAGACAGCGGTTCGTGGGAACAGGCTGCCTTCAGGAAAGCCCCGGACGGGGAATTGGTACCTCAGGAAGGCCCCGCAGACCGCGTAGTGGAGATTCTCAAGCCCAAGAGTATCACCAGACTGAATGACGGCAGATGGGAAGTCGATTTCGGAGACTATGTCAGCGGATGGATAAGACTCAAGAACTTTCAGGCCCCGGAAGGAAGCGTCATAGAAATCGAACATCCCATCGAGACCAAGGGAAACGGTGTTTACAGATATATCTCCGATGGCAAGAAAGTCCGTTCCTATGCGCCCCGTTTCTGCTGGTGGCTATACGAGAAAGTCATAATAAGCGGCTGGCTGGGTAAATTGACCTCCGCGAATATCCAAGGGGAAGTAGTTCATAGCGATATAAAGGAATCCACCATATTCGAGTGTTCCAATCCTCTACTGAACCGAATCAATGAAATCTGGAAAAGGACACAGACTGACAATATGCACCTCGGCGTGGCCACCGACTGCCCCCATCGTGAAAAAGGGCCTTATACAGGTGACGGTCAAGTGGCAAGCGTGACGGTAATGCATAACTACGATGCCCGCGCTTTCTACCGCAAATGGCTCCGTGATATGTCTGACTGCCAGGATACGGAAACCGGCTATGTACCCAACGGTGCCCCTTGGCATCCGGGATGCGGAGGCGGAGTTCCCTGGGGAGCGGCTATGTGCATCATCCCCTGGGAATACTATCTCATCTACGCCGACCGTAAAGTTCTGGAAGAAAATTATGTCCCCATGAAGGAGCAATTACGCTTCATGCTTGGTTTCAGACAGCCCGACGGCACTATGCTTCAGTCCCTTACGGACAGCAAGGGAGCACCCCTTTACTGGAAAAACCTCGGCGAATGGTGTCCCCCATACTATCTTCCCTCGGAAAATCTCGTCCACACCTATTACCTTTGGAAATGCGCCACATATACCGCTGCCGCGGCAAAAGCCCTCGGACATAACACCGAATACAAGCACTACAGCGCACTCGCCGATGACGTGGCTGCCGCCTTCCATAAAAAATTCTATGACCCGGCCTCAGGAAGCTATGTCGCGGGCGGTGGAGAAAAAAGCGGACAAGGCTATGGAACCGGTACGGGGAAAGGTATGGGTGACGGTTCGAACATCTTCGCCCTCGATATGGGAGTACCCGCAGAGAATCTCAGCCGCGTTATCGCCACAGTCAAAAAGGAATTGGAGGCAAATGACGGTCATCTGAATACCGGAATCTACGGTTCCGCCCTTTTCTTCGAAGTGCTGTGCCGCCACCAAATGGAGGAGGAAGCCTATACCGCTATGAACAAAAGAGACTTCCCGGGTTTCGGATGGTGGATAGAACAAGGTGCGAAAACCACCTGGGAACAATGGAACGGACAGGACTCCAGATGCCACCCGATGTTCGGAGGGGCTCTGACCTGGATGTACCGCTGGCTCTGCGGAGTACAGACCGACGCTGAGCAGCCCGGCTATAAGCATATCATACTGAAACCGACTCCGGCAGGTGACCTGACCCGGGCCTCCTACACCACCGACACGGCTTTCGGGAAACTGGCCGTAAGATGGGATATCGCCAAAGGCGACGAATTCATTCTCAAAGTCACCGTGCCCGAAGGCGCCCACGCCACCGCATACCTTCCCGACGGTTCCGCTCCCGTGGAACTTGCCGCAGGCAGACACCGGCTTTCCTGCATCATAAAGAAATGATATGAATATTCCTTTTATAGCACTGGCCGCCATCTTAATCGGCATTGCAAGTCAGCCTGACCGCCTTCAGGACAATATATCCCCCGGCATACAGACTGGCGGCAAAATCGCTTCCCCGACCTGGATGTGGCATCCGGGACAACTCGCAGCACACCTCCAGGCTGAAAACCGGAAAGAATCCAAACTGCGCTGCTCATATGTGGGATACCCCGGAAATTCCTACAAAATTTCCGACACAGCCATCTTCGTTCTTCAGAGTTCGAAAAGAA
>JAGHUZ010000109.1 GCA_018064575.1 Candidatus Minthomonas equi | reverse complement strand
CTCAAGGGGTATTGGTGGAGGGATTCACTTCCTTGGCTTACGGTATGAATGCTGTCAGTATGTTCGTTCTGGCTGCCGAAAAGGAGAGACCTGAGGTATATTCACAGACGATGTTGCGCCCTCTGGCTGTCGGTGCACCGATGCTGGAAGCGTATGCCAAAGCCATAGAGGGAACTATACCCGTCGGTTTTACTTCCGATAAAGGCAATGAAGCACTTTATGATTTCGGATGTACAGCCATTCCCGTTCTTCCCGGATGCGGAAAGGATTTGGGTCAGCTCACGGACGAAGACCTTGCCAGTCCGAAGTTTACCACCGAAGTATCCGACTGTGTGCAGGAACTTCGTGAAAAAATCAATGCCCGTAGCGCTTCACCTGTGGTATGCTGTTCTCCGTTCATAGGACTGCTCGTTCCACGTATTGACAGCGACGGCGTTTTGACTACCGTCGCTCTGCAGAATGTCCGCATCGATGCACAGGGACCTGTCAGACTGCGTCTGCAGGATATTCCTGAAGGAACAAAATCTGTACAGTGGTTTGAGATGAAGAAAGAACCTGTGAAACTTCCAGTGGTTACTGAGGGTGGAAACAGTTATGTCACGATTCCCGAAATCGCCGCATGGAACTGCGGATTCCTTGATTTTACCAGATAGTGGCCATTCATAAAAGACGATAATGGATGAATAACAGTGCGAAGAAGATATTTGCTGTAGCATCGCTACTGCTCTTCCTTATGAATATCGGGCTATTGGGCACCGCCAATGCGCAGACCATCAGCCTTGATGGTCTGTGGGAGTTCAGATTTGACTCCGGAGCGGCATTGGAAGATGTCGCGAACCCCGCCTTTATCGCCAACGATAAGATGTTGGTGCCGGGGTGTTGGGATGTGTTGCCGCAATACCTGAAACAGCGCGGTACCGCTCAGTATCGCCGTGAAATCGTTCTGGAACAGGACGTGGTCAATGCCTGGTGGCGTGTGGAGGGAATGGGCCTCAGAAGCGAATACTACATAGACGGACGCAAGATAGGAGCTTCTAGTCTGCCCTATAGCAGTTTCGAACTTGAAACCGGACCGCTTACTGCCGGACGGCATATTTTCACCACCGCCGTCGATAACCGTTTTGACGGAGAAACGATGAAGATGTTCAGCCCCTTCTACGATTTTTACGCATTCGGTGGTTTTTACCACGGAATGTCTCTGACAGTTCAGACCACAAAGACACAGATTCACCGCCTTATAGTCCGCACTCTCGATTACAGGAAGGGAGAAATCGAGCTGGAACTGCAGATGTCCGGCCAGAAGCCGCCTTCGAAATTTTCCGTAGAGGTAAGTATAGACGGTACA
>JAGHUZ010000115.1 GCA_018064575.1 Candidatus Minthomonas equi | reverse complement strand
AAACGGGAATGTCCGATGTCCGCGACTTTTGAGGCAGCCACCGATGCTTCAGTTGCAAGGTAGTCCAGGGCACGGCTCAGTCCCCAGGCCCAGGCGGCAATGGTCCCCCATTCATCGGGAGCCGGCACCTCACCGGGCTTCAGAAATACGCTGTGGGCTCCGTTGCTGAAATTGTCATCGAAATCAGGATCGACATCAGCCCTATCGAAGGTGGCGACGGCATATCCGGCATCGATAATTTGTTCGACAGGCCACCTGCGCGACTGGGAGCCTCTTTCTGCAAAATCATAGATACCGTAACTTTCGATTTTGTTTCCATCCGGCATCAGAATCTCAGGATCATCGGAAACGGCTATATTGCCCCTGAAGTTAATTCCCAGAAAAGCAGGCACAGGACCGGCTGCATTACTTGGTACATACAGCAACAGTGTAAGGTAATCGTTCACTCCTTTTCCAAAGCGGACACGGACCTGTTTGCGAATGGCTTTTCCAGCTAACGCGTCACCGCTTTCCAAGAGTTCGAAGGAAAGGACATCCGGTTTTCCGGGCGCCCTTCCGTATTCCTGTTCGGTAAGAAGTTTCAGAAGTTCGGGGCGACGTTCATTTTCCCACTGACGCACACTCCTCACTTTTCTGCCGTCTGCCATAGTCAGAGGGTCGGGCAGGGTGTAATCCGGAACATCGCTTTCTTCGTACGTCGTATTCCTGTCATATCCCACGGGGTGTCTCTCGAACGGAGCAGCGACTGCCAGATGGGCGGCATTCCGGGCGAATTCAGCCCTGACAGGGTCAACACCCGCGGGACAGTATGTGCATCCTTCCACACTTCTGCCCGTCAATGTTTCATACCAGGTCAATGCCGCGACATATCTTCCCACTGAGGTACTCAGATGATATCCGTCTCTGGTAATGGTATATTCATATGATGGGCGGATATTCTGGATGGCAGTTCCGACAGGAATCACGGATATGCCATATTTTTCACTTACCGTTCTGGAGCATTCCACGATTTTATCATACATTTTTTCACAGTCGGACCCGTAGGCCGGAAAATCCGCGTGAACAGCATCCGAATCATATGCCCAGGTCTGATGCCACACTATACGGGCTCCAGTCTTGATTCTGGCACGGACGTACTTTATCATTTCACCAAGATACGGTTCGTAACTCTCTATCAATCCGCTCCGCCCGCTTGACTGCTGGCGGGAAACGACATCCCAGGATTCCTCTGCGAGTGCTTTTTC
>JAGHUZ010000056.1 GCA_018064575.1 Candidatus Minthomonas equi | reverse complement strand
ATTTCCAGAGAATGAAATTCTTGGTCACCCCTGCAGTTATTACATTCACCGGTGCATCGTGCTGCCTGATGTATCCGAAATCATCATAATAAATGTGATTAGCAGTAAGCCCATATCCGAAAAACGCAGAAAGCATCCACTTCCTTACAGTTAATTCACCCTCCAGTTTCATCTTGGATACCTTACTGAAATCATTATCCCAGATATAATGATTCGAATAATAGAAATTCGAGAAATAATCCGGCTTCTTCAAGGAAGTGTGGAAACGGGCCGTCACATCCACCCCATCGAGAGTTTCCTTGAATGGGAAGAATGAAAATTTCATCGCGGCATTGACTTCGAAATCATTCGGAGAGTACCCCATCAGGTCGTACCTGAGGTCTCCGTTCCAGGAAATGTAATTCTTAAATTTTCCTGAAGCACCTCCATAAAGGAACACATTGTTGAATTTGTCATTGTAATTTCCGCTCAAATACATTCCGGGACGGAAAGCATAATGACTCACGAATTCGTGACCTATTCCGGCATCCAACTTGGACACCACGGCATCCCTCCCGAAAGGCTGAAGCCGGACAAAGAGTCTGTTTTCAAGAGAGAATGTCCTTGTCGAGTCCGAGGATGAAGTGGGATTAATGAAGAAACTGTTATTGTACATTTCCCTGGCCGCTTGTTCCGAAGAAGATATTTCGTCAGTATAGAGCCTGTAAAAACGCGATATTTCACCAATATGTCCAAAAGTAATCATAGAACCGTCATCGCGACTCAACTTCTCTGCATCGTCGGTAACGGCCGATGTATCTGCTGCCGCATCACTTGAAGATGCATCAAGTTCAGGACCGCCACCTTCTTTCAGCCCCGCCGCTATCATAAGGGAATCCCTGCGAAGTCCCAGGGAATCGGCAGCACAGGCAAGAGAATCTGCTAGAAAGAGCTCCAGTTCCGCCTTTGCCGCCCTGATTTCTTTCCTTCTTTGGAAAAATGCCTTCACATCCCTGAATGCCAGAGAATAATGATGATGCAGGAAGAAAGTATTCCGAGAATACGCATTATGTGCTTTTTTCATTTTTACAGCAACAGCTTTAGCCTCGATAACCGTATCTCTCACTTCCCAGGTATTCTCGACACCTCCGTTTTCGTCCCTGTATATATTATTATGGATGAATCCCATATTGGCGACATAATGCTTTCCCAGATAATTTCCGGTAACGGCCAGAGTCTTGTTATGGGTTTCTTCATTCGTAAGAAGACCGTTTCCGCCATATGACTGCCAGAGGAATGCAAGATTCAGGGCAGGCGTGATGTTCTGTGTATGAAGTATCTTGACGTTTGCCTCCTCCTTATCCTTAAACGCAAACAATGTACCCCAATAAGCCAGTTCCGTATAGGTGGACTTAACATTGTACATCGGCATCGTTTCGGGAAGATAAGTGGCATACAGCCAGGGTTCATACCC
The DNA here is from genome assembly GCA_018064575.1 of Candidatus Minthomonas equi. Lineage (GTDB taxonomy): Bacteria > Bacteroidota > Bacteroidia > Bacteroidales > UBA932 > Minthomonas > Minthomonas equi. The sequence continues at coordinate 352 of JAGHUZ010000056.1, read as the reverse complement.
CTTGAATTTCGAGAACTCGGTTCTCTTGAACCAATTGGTCGACAATGCGGCACTTCCGGACATACCGAGATATACCGCGTCTATATCTTTCTTGAATACCGGGTTCTCCGTGTACCAGTCATTGAAAGTGGAGTCATTCTTGATCAGCGTCATATTGTTCACCTTGGAATCGCTGTTCCATACCAGAATCCGTCTGTATGAAAGAGTATCTGGGAATGCTGATGTGAGCAGCACTCGTGGGGTAGCCATAATTATGCTGTCGCGGGCGTGTTTGATACTGTCGCGCGTCATCTGTCGAAGTTGCCTCTCCGTATAGTGTTTATGAAAGTGGAGTCCTCCAACGCCAAAGTAT
>JAGHUZ010000208.1 GCA_018064575.1 Candidatus Minthomonas equi | reverse complement strand
CTTATGCTTATGTCCATAGTCCTGCATATCATTTTCTGCAGATTGTTTCACGTCACCGGGGACCTCTATACCGTCGCCCAGGTGGGACTTTTCTGCTCACCTCCCTTCATTCCCCCTGTAGTGGCAGCCCTTGGGAACAAGAAAGTACTCATCAGCGGAATCGTCATAGGACTCGTCGGCTATGCTGTGGGAACCTATCTCGGAGTTTCGCTAGCCTACCTGCTTTCCCTGTTATAGAGTTTTAGAGGTCCGGAAAACGTTTTGTCAGCTGACTCGTTCGGGTCAGCTTTTTTCTTTTGGAAGATACTTAGTCATTCCTTAAAAAATAAGTGGTATATTCGCACATCAAAGGTGTAAAAAAATGATACAGTTGAAAGGCAGCCAATTTTTCCTTTTGGCCGGTCCCTGCGTAGTGGAAGGTCGTGAAATGACTCGCGAAATAGCTGCAAGACTTAAAGAGATAACTACGCGTCTCGATATACCGTTCGTGTTCAAAGCCTCCTATCGCAAGGCCAACCGTTCCAGTATCGATTCATTTACCGGTATCGGTGACGAGGCCGGACTGGAAATTCTTCAGGAAATCAAGGAGGATTTCAAACTTCCCGTCGTTACTGACATCCACTCCCCTTCAGAGGCTCAAAAAGCCGCTTCCTATGATGTGGATATCCTGCAGATACCTGCTTTTCTGTGTCGACAAACCGATATTCTGGAAGCAGCCGCCCTGACCGGCAAGCATATAAACATCAAGAAAGGTCAATTTCTTTCTCCTTCCGCCATTAAATTCGCCGCCGATAAAGTGGCCCATTTCGGAAACAGGAATATAATGTTGACCGAACGTGGCACGACCTTCGGATACGGTGACTTGGTGGTTGATTTCAGAGGAATACCCCAAATGCAGGAATTCGGATACCCGGTAATTCTTGACGTTACCCATTCACTCCAACAGCCGAATCAAAGCTGTGGAGTTACCGGAGGCCGTCCTGATATGATTGAGACCATAGCCAAGGCAGGAATTGCCGCAGGCGCTGACGGAATCTTTATGGAGACTCATCCTGACCCATCCAAGGCACTTTCCGATGGTGCCAATATGCTGCGTCTGAACCTTGTGGAAGAACTCCTGAAAAAACTTCTGCGCATCCGCGAAGCAGTCCTGTAAGTCCCACCATCCCTCAGTTCGGGATAACTCAGTTGATAAACAATATCTCCCTGTATTTGGGCAGAGGCCACATATCGTTATCGGTCAGTTCTTCGAGCTGATCGATGGCTCTTCTTATAGGGAACAGCGACTCGGCGATATCGTGATATGCCAGCGCCTTTTCATAATCATCACTGATATTGTTGGCCACTACACGCTGCGCCACCATCGCATCCACCCGTTCCTTAATTTCCTTGACCAATGAAGATATTTCAGATACGATTCCTATGGGGGTAACAGCCATTTCACGGAAGTTATCAGGGAAGTTCACCCTCATCAGGTCAATGTTTTTCAAAAGCTCGGTCTGATAGGCGATGGCGGCCGGGATGATATGGTTTATGGCCATACGGCCGGTAACACGGGCTTCTATCTGCACTTTCTTACAGTAGGTATCCCAGCGCACTTCGTTTCTGGCTTCCAGTTCCTTTCTGGTATAAACCCCTAATCTGGTAAACATCTCGACCGCTTTATCCTCCGTGAAGGTTTTGAACATCTTGGGAACATTAGTCTCGATATCAAGACCGCGGTGCCGCGCTTCGAGCACCCATTCATCGGAATATCCGTTACCATCGAAACATACCACATTCAGAATGGAAGCGACTATCGGTTTCAGCGCATCCATCACAGCGATGTTGACGGGTTTTCCGCAAGCCATTTCCTTATCCACGACAGCCTTGAATTCAATAAGCTGCTCTGCCACTGCCGAATTGAGTGTAGTCATCGCCCCTGCGCAATTGGCACTGGCTCCGACGGCGCGGAATTCAAACCTATTGCCCGTAAAAGCGAACGGGGATGTTCTGTTACGGTCCGTATTGTCAACGAAAATCTCAGGTATTCCCAGAAGCCCGATATTCTTTCCACGCTTTCCGGTAATCTCTATCGGAGTATCGGAAGGCATCTCCAAAAACTTATGGAGGACATCGGTCATAGTCTGCCCCAGAAATGCGGAAACTATGGCCGGAGGCGCTTCGTTGGCCCCCAGACGGTGTGCATTCGTGGCTGAAGCGATACTGGCCTTCAACAGAGCATTGTGTTTCTGAACAGCCGCCAAAGTATTGACGAAAAAAGTAAGGAATTGAAGATTGCTCTTCGGGTCGTGGCCTGGAGCCAGAAGTTGGGTACCTGTATCTGTACCCAGAGACCAGTTATTGTGTTTCCCACTGCCGTTAATCCCTTCGAAAGGTTTCTCGTGGAAGAGAACCACGAATCCGTGCCGGCGGGCGGTACTTATCATCACATTCATCATTATCTGGTTCTGGTCATTGGCCAGATTCGCTTCGCCGTAGATGGGAGCCATTTCAAATTGGTTGGGAGCGGCTTCATTGTGCATGGTCTTCAATGGAATGCCGAGTTTGAATCCGGCCATCTCTATATCACGCATAAAAGCTGCCACCCTTGAAGGGATGGCGCCAAAATAATGGTCATCAAGCTGCTGGTTCTTGGATGAAGGATGCCCCATCAGTGTCCGTCCGGACAACATCAAATCGGGGCGGGAGGCATAAAGGTCTTCATCAATGAGGAAGTATTCCTGTTCCCATCCCAGGTATGAATATACTTTCCTGACATTGGAGTCGAAAAGGCGGCATACAGGGAGAGCGGCATCATTGACAGCTCTCAGAGATTTTTTAAGAGGGGTTTTGTAATCCAATGCCTCGCCTGTATATGATATGAATACGGAAGGAATACAAAGGGTATCCCCCTGAATAAAAACAGGAGATGTCGGGTCCCAGGCCGTATAACCGCGAGCTTCGAAAGTAGCCCTGATACCTCCGCTTGGAAAAGAGGATGCGTCAGGCTCCTGCTGCACAAGAGCTTTTCCGTCGAATGATTCAATCATCCCCCCTTTGCCGTCATAGTCCATAAAGGAATCGTGCTTTTCCGCGGTAACTTCCGTCAAGGGTTGGAACCAATGAGAGATATGGGTGACACCATGCTCCATCGACCATATTTTCATTCCGTCGGCCACTTTGTCAGCCGTGGCTCTGTCGAGGGCGGTACCATTGTCGATACAGTCACAAATTTTTGAAAATGTGGTTTCATCCAGATACTGCCGCATTTTCTCCCTACCGAAGACCAATTCACCGAAATAATCGGAAACTTTTGGCGAAGGAGGTTCCACATTCACTGCTTTCTTCTTGAAGGCATCCTTTACGACATCGAATCTAAGTTTGCTCATAACCGGTTTTTTATCGCGCAAAAATAAATAAAAGTATTAGAATCTGTTTTGAATAATGTGTGTGTTCTCTGTGTTTTCGATAATCGCTTTTCATAATATCTGTTCCTCCATATCTCGTACACGAGAAGATTTTATCCTTAAAGTCACATAAAATAGGCAGATTTTACGTAAGTTTGTTTCATAGTCAAAGCAGAATGATGATTCATACTATTCATTTGCCGATATTTCACCTTACGATATGACTAAAGGCATAGTTTTCAGCATAGAGGAATTCGCCATTAATGACGGTCCCGGAATCAGAACCACGGTATTCCTGAAAGGATGCCCGTTACACTGCACTTGGTGCCATAATCCTGAAGGCCAGAAACCGGAACCCGAACCTATGCAACGCTACGAAGGCGTGCAGACCTGCTGAGAAATCTACACCTCCGAAGCACTTGCGAAAAGACTTCTCCGCGACAAGGATTTTTTCCGGATGAATGACGGCGGCGTCACTTTTACCGGTGGTGAACCCACTATGCAGGCCGAATTCATGATCAACGTGCTGAAGCGTCTGGATGGCATCCACAAGGCTGTCGAAACCTCAGGATTCTGCTCGGCCAAAGTCTTTGCCGACATTCTTGAACACATTGATTATGTGCTTTTTGACCTCAAAATAATAGACTCCGAAGAGCATCGGCGCTGGACAGGAGCCGACAACACTCAAATCATAGCCAATTTCAGGTCGCTGAAAGCATCCGGAAAACCTTTCGTCGTGCGGATTCCGCTCATTCCAGGTGTCAGCGACTCGGAGCGCAACCTTCACGCCACGTACAGCCTAATCAGCGAAGACTCCCCTGCCGGACTTCAGAGAGTAGAGATTCTGCGCTACCACAAGACAGCGGGTTCGAAATATGCCGCTGTCGGAATGGAATACTCCCCAGGCTTTGACACCGAGGCCATCCCGGATCCGCACATCGAGATTTTCGAAGGTTTGAATGTACTGGTCCTTTAATCCGGAAAATCAGACGTTTTTATAGATTTTTTCTTATTTTTGTTCTGAGTCATAACGTAAAACTTTTCATCTTATGATGTCAGAAAGAATAACGATTCTGAAGGATTTCTTTTTCTCAAAAGGCCACACAGTCATCCGCAAGGACCCGTCGGAACTCGGCCTTGACCTCAAGGCGGCTGAGTTTGCGGCAGCCGGAACACCGGCGCAACTGCGCTCGGCAGAAATGCTCAAAGCGATACTGGAAGCAGAGGAACCCGCCATTTTCGACGGCGAACGGATAGTCGCCACCAGCACTTTCACCCGCATTCCGTCCTACTTCACGGATGACGAATGGAAAGAGTTGAAAGCCACCCACTATCTCCATGAAAGCGGCACGCTCTCAAACATAGCCTTCGACTACAAGACAACACTTGAAAAAGGTCTGGAGGCCCGTAAAAGCAAAGTTAAAGCCAGAATACGGACAGCTGATGAGGAAGGGAAGATTTTTCTCGAATCCATCATCATCACTATCGATGCCATCCAGGGCTTTATCTCCAAATATGAATGCTGCGCCCGTAACAAAGGTGACGAAGAGCTCGCAACGGTTCTTTCCAACATACGCACTAATG
>JAGHUZ010000320.1 GCA_018064575.1 Candidatus Minthomonas equi | reverse complement strand
CCTTTCCAGCTCTCCGGCAAGCTCTTTCTGTCGTTCGCGACTGTCTGCCAGGCTCGTTTCCAAACGGGTGATTTCAGGCAGATAAGTAGAACTGATTTTTTCCTTTAGCAGGATTTTATGGGCGAAATGAGCGGCTGCGGCCGTCAGAATGATGCCGATGATGAAGCCGATAATAAGATATAGCAAAGTGTTCATTAGTCTTTTTCTGCAAAAATAAATATATTTGGACATTAATTGGGAATGATTAAAAAACAAGTTTGGTAAGGATTCTTAATATCGGTTATGAAAGGAGTATATGTTTTTCTTGCGGATGGATTCGAAGATATCGAAGCCCTCTCTGTCACTGATGTCCTCAGGCGTGGAAAAATCGATGTGAAAAATGTCTCGATTTCAGATTCCCCCTATATCACTTCATCTCACGGTGTCACCGTAAAGGCTGACATCCTTTTGAATGAACTTTCACTATCGGCTGACGGAACAGATTCAGGAGATTTCCTGATATTCCCCGGCGGGATGCCAGGAGCTGTCAATCTGGCTTCGTGTGAAATACTGATGACTGCTATGCGGAAACATTTTGCCGCAGGCGGATCCCTTGCTGCCATCTGCGCAGCACCGGGAACGGTTCTTTCGCAGTTGGACAGTCTGAAAGGGGTGATGTTTACCTGTTATGACGGTTTTCAGGGACCTGCGAAGGAGAAGGGAGGCATTTTTACAGCCGACCCCACTGACGTTTTCCAATCGCCTCACGGCAGTTTCATCGTAACGGGACGAGGTGCCGGGTATGCTCTTGAATTCGCCCTTGATATACTTGCTGCCATATCAGGAGAAGATAACAGCGATTCCGTTCGGGAAAAGATGTTTTTACTATAGAATGTATTGTTGATTTTTTTAAAATATTGCAAATGAAAACTTTATATCGTTTTATGACGATTGTTCCGATACTGCTTGCGGTAGTCGCCTGCAGTCCGGGAAAATTCAATCTGGATGAGAAAATAGGAATGTGCGGGGATGTCAGCAAGTCTTCATTTATGAAGGATTGCGGTCAGAATTATGTGGAAACCAATGTGTCCGGCTTCCTGATACCGGAAAGCAGCGAAGAGGAATTCGCCGCCAACCGCGCCATCGCTCAGACCAGAGCCCTTCCCGTCTATTCCGCCAATGGCTTTTTCCCCGGTGATTTGAAACTTGTAGGACCGGATGCTGACATTGAACGTGCTGCCAAATATTCCGAAACAGCCATCCGCCGCGCTTCGGAACTGGGTATCAAGT
>JAGHUZ010000287.1 GCA_018064575.1 Candidatus Minthomonas equi | reverse complement strand
CTGCCTGACAAGGGGTTTTCAGGTCCATCTGATTTCTGGCAGCCGGCAAACAGGCCAATCCCGATAATGGTACACGCAACTGCGATGAGTCCAAAGGTTTTGATAATAGTATTCATAACTAAGTTTCTTTCCGGCGTTTAAAATTTGTAAGCCTTGACAAATTTACGCATTTCTTCTTAAAATTCTACCTGTCAAATGGAATCCTGCGAAGAGAAATCTCTTTGATTCCGTTCATCCGTCTGGGCGGATGACAGAACGTACGTAAGTCTCCGTGACGAAACGCGAGAATATGTAATCTACCGCTTCTTCCGAGGGGTGGATTTTATCATCCTTATACCACTTGAAATCTCTCAGTTCATCCAGCATCAGTTCATAGGAAGGAAAATAAGCCAGTGATTCGGGAAAACGGCTGCACAATTCCTCACAGGCCAGAAGAAGAATGCTTTTCGACAGCTGATTTCCGTGCAGTCCATCCTTGGGATGTCTGATGGGAGAAACGGTGAATATCCATTTTTTATCCGACTTTTCAAGAATCGGAAGCCACATCCTTACGATATCCTCCACGGAGAGACGTTCCCGTCTGAATTCATCCGCCCTATGCTTGTGACAGTTTGAAACTATCAGATTCCTTTCCAGATTCCGGAATACCCACGCTGTTCCGAAAGTAACAATGACTGTACGGGCAGTCCCATAAAAGGTACGTGCAAGCGCAAGCGATGCATTGGCATCGGCAAGAAACTTCTCTTCCGTCGCTCTGGTAAAAGAGCCGTGATGAAAATAGGAAGTAAAACCTCCGATGCAGGGAGCGATGGGTCTGTGTCCTTCCTCCGGGGATAATGGCACAGATTCCCCGCCTTTCACATTGCGCTTCGCGCAATAATACGGGTCTCTTTCGATAACGTCAGAATCTCTGAAGCGGAAATCCGGGTCTTCGAGCATATGAAGCGAATTGGCGATGGAAGCCGGATTATAGAGAACACCGAAGGGATTGATGAGAACTTCACACCCGATATTTTTCAGACGTTCCCCCATCTCCACGGAGAAACAGGAACCAAGACTCAGTATAGGAACCTCAATAGCCATAATACTGCGGATAATCGTTTTTCGCTCTTTGGACAGGCTCGGGAGGACGCATTCCGAATATAGTCACGTACAGATAATTGAACTCACCCCTCTGATAGATTCCGACAAGTTCCTCCACATCCTTGTCAGCCCCCTTGGGGTCATACCTCCGCTTCATATCGGAGCCGAAGAGTTTGGCGATTCCCTGCCAGAAACCGGCCGCGGCCCTGTTTTTGTATTTTTTTAGAATATCATACGGAGGAAGACCTGTCTCACGGTCTATGAGTCTCAAGAGCAGAGCCCCTTGGGTAACGGTAAGATTCTTGAGAGGTTTTTCGAAAACTCTGAAAAGGGTATCCTGAAGCTTCGAAATATATAGCGTACGCTTCCTTCTGTTGAGGTCATTATCCTCGATATAATCGTCCGCGCCACGCAGAACTTCCTCAGCCAGAAGAGCATAAGGGTACGACTTAGCGAAATTGTGGACCAATTTGTAATAATCACGCCATTTTTTTCCTTTCCTGCCCCGAGGCGGTTTGGTATATTTGAAAGCGGGTGGAAGTTCATCGACATAAAT
>JAGHUZ010000164.1 GCA_018064575.1 Candidatus Minthomonas equi | reverse complement strand
GCTATAACGATGCCCATAGAAACGGCTTCTCCGTGGGAAATATCCACATTTTCTGCCGTTGCGCAGCGTTCGATGGCGTGTCCGAAACTGTGCCCCAGATTCAGTTTCTTCCTCTCGCCGCCGTCACGGAAATCATTTTCCACAATCTGCGCTTTGATTCCGGACGCCATTGAAATGTATTGCACCCAATCTATCCCGGAAAAGTCTTCTGAACGTCCGAACTCTTTTACCGCTTCCGAATAGGCGGTGCGGTTCCCGATGATGAATGTTTTCAGAAGTTCCGAGACGCCATTGCGAAGTTCCCTGACGGGCAGGGTTTTCAGGAAAGCGGAATTAATCCATACGAACTCCGGCAGACAGAAAGTTCCTATAATATTCTTGAAACCGTTTTGGTTCACTCCGTTCTTCCCCCCTATGGATGCATCCACTTGGGCGAGAAGTGTCGTAGGGATGAATGCGAACCGAACTCCCCGCTTGTAAATTGAAGCGGCAAACCCGATGATATCGGTCGTGATGCCCCCTCCTATTCCCAGCAGAAGAATATTTCTGTCAGCCTCCATATCCAGAAGACGTCCTGTGATGAAGGCCACTGTGGAAAGTGTCTTTTCCTTTTCGGAAGCATCTATGAATATCCTCTCTTTTGTGGGTATGAGATGATGGTAAAGTTCACCGACCTTTCTATCCACAATGGCTATGACCCTGCTCTCTCTGCAGAGCAAGCTATCCAGTCCCGATAGGGAGTCAGATACTGTCACCGAACTTTTAATCATAGCCGAAACGGTCACTAATTAGTACAAATATAAAAACTTTTACATATCTTTGTCACCGCTTTACCGAAAGATTAAATCTTAATCCAAGCCCGGATGGCGGAATCGGTAGACGCGCTGGTCTCAAACACCAGTGACCGCAAGGTTGTGCCGGTTCGACCCCGGCTCCGGGTACAAAACATCAAAGATGACTCTCTGAATAACTCAGAAGTCATCTTTTTCTTTGCGCAAACGCGAGTATCCTCGCGTATCACACAAATATTACGAAGAGTCATTTTGAAATGACGGAGAAGCTTTTTAATTTTGGTTGTAAATTCTTTTCGAATAAGAATCTGTTATGAAAGAGAAAGGTATAATAGTCGTCATCGGAAGCAGCAATACCGATATGATAGTCAAGTCGAGCCATCTTCCGCTTCCCGGAGAGACGGTTCTCGGAGGAAAATTTTTCACTGCACAAGGAGGAAAGGGTGCGAATCAGGCGGTCGCGGCTGCCAGACTCGGCGGCCACGTTACTTTTGTGGCCAAGGTCGGCGAAGACCAGTTCGGAAATGCCGCCATCGATAATTACCTTAAGGACGGAATAGATACGACGTTTATCACCAGAAGTCCCGATGCAGCCTCAGGAGTGGCGCTTATTCTGGTGGACGGAAAGGGGGAGAATTCCATAGCGGTGGCCTCGGGGGCCAATGCTGAACTCTCGAAGAAAGATATCGACGCGGCTGCCGGGATTATCCGTTCGGCCTCCATCGTTCTTATGCAGCTGGAGT
>JAGHUZ010000093.1 GCA_018064575.1 Candidatus Minthomonas equi | reverse complement strand
ATATACAACAAATTAACTAAACCAATGCCTGGATTAATTGGAAAAAAAATCGGAATGACTTCCGTTTTCGATGCCGACGGGAAAAATATCCCGTGCACCGTTATTGAGGTTGGTCCCTGTGTTGTCACGCAGATTCGTACAGTCGAGAAAGATGGTTATGAGGCTGTGCAACTTGCCTATGACGAAATGAAGGAAAAACACACCAGCAAGGCGCTCAAAGGTCACTTTGACAAAGCAGGCACCACTCCCAAGCGTAAACTCGTTGAATTTGCCAACGATTTTCCCAAGGAAGTGAAGCTCGGAGACACCATCACCGTCGCTGACCTCAGCGAAGGAATCGAATGGGTCGATGTAACCGGAATCTCTAAAGGTAAAGGATTCCAGGGCGTGGTAAAGCGCCATCATTTTCAGGGTGTCGGCGGTCAGACCCACGGTCAGGCCGACAGACTTCGTCACCCCGGTTCTATGGGTGCATCTTCTTGGCCCTCAAGAGTATTCAAAGGTATGAGAATGGCCGGCCATATGGGCGGCGACCGTGTAAAGGTTCTCAACCTGAAGGTCATTAAAGTTATCCCTGAGAACAATCTTGTATTAGTGAAGGGTTCCATCCCCGGAGCTAAAGGTTCATACGTAATAGTGGAGGACTAAAGCTATGGAATTATCAGTTCTGAAAATCGACGGTAACGAATCCGGAAAGAAGGTGACTCTCGACGAGTCCATCTTCGGTATCGAACCCAATGATCACGCCATCTATCTCGACGTGAAACAGTACCTCGCCAACCAGCGTCAGGGTACACACAAGACCAAAGACAGATCCGAGGTCAGTTACAGTACTAAGAAAATGGGCCGTCAGAAAGGCGGTGGTGGAGCACGTCACGGTTCCATCAAATCCAATATCTATGTAGGCGGTGGCCGTGCGTTCGGTCCCAAGCCCCATCTTTATGGATTCAAGCTCAACAAGAAGCTCAAACAGCTGGCCCGTTTCTCAGCCCTTTCATACAAGGCTCAGGAAAATGCCATCGTAATGGTGGAACCTTTCGCCTTGGAAGCTTCCAAGACCAAGGAATTCATCAAGATTCTTGATAATCTCAAGGCTAATGGCAGAAGAACTCTGTTCGTTCTCCCTGAAAATTCTGATAACATTTTTCTCTCGTCCCGTAACCTCCAGAATGTTAATGTCATCACTGTAGATGAAATTAACACTTACGCCATTATGAACTCATACCAGCTGGTATTGGTTGACGGCGTTCAGGATATTCTGGCCGAAAGACGTAAATAAAACCATACGGATATGGCAATATTGATTAAGCCCCTCGTAACAGAAAAGAACACGGTTCAGGGCGAGAAATTGAACCGTTACGGCTTTATCGTTGACCGTCAGGCCAACAAGCTTGAAATCAAGCAGGCCGTTGAAGCGCAGTACGGTGTCACTGTAAAAGACGTGAACACTGTTAATTATCACGGAAAACGTAAGAGCCGCTATACAAAAGCAGGCTTGCTGACAGGCCGCGCCAACCACTTCAAGAAGGCGTACGTTACCCTGGCCGGTGAAGATAAGATTGATTTTTATAGCTACATCTAATCCCTATGGCAGTACGTAAATTCAAACCGGCAACCCCCGGTACCAGAAATAAGGCGATCAGTACTTTTGAAGAGATCACCTGTTCAACTCCCGAAAAGTCCCTCCTCGAGCCCATCCGCAAGACTGGAGGACGAAACAATCAGGGTAAGATGACTATGCGCTATATCGGCGGCGGTCATAAAAGAATGTATCGTGTAATCGATTTCCTCCGTAACAAGGACAACTATACGGCTACCGTCAAGACCATCGAGTATGATCCTAACCGCAGCGCACGTATCGCTCTCGTTGTCTATGCAGACGGAGAAAAGAGATATATCATCGCTCCCCAAGGCATTAAGGTAGGACAGCAGATCGCTTCCGGTTCAGGAATCGCTCCCGAAGTCGGAAATGCTCTTCCTCTGGCCGAAATTCCTCTTGGAACACTTGTTCACAACATCGAGCTCCGTCCCGGATGCGGTGCCGCTATGGCACGTTCGGCCGGCGCTTATGCTCAGCTTACTGCACGTGAAGGCAAGCACGCCATCCTCCGTCTCCCTTCCGGTGAGACCAGAATGGTTCTTACCTCCTGCCGTGCCACTGTAGGTGTAGTCTCCAACGTCGACCATAACCTCGAGTCCGACGGTAAAGCCGGTCGTCAGAGATGGTTCGGCCGCAGGCCTCATAACCGCGGTGTCGTAATGAACCCTGTAGATCACCCTATGGGTGGTGGTGAAGGACGTGCCTCCGGTGGACATCCCCGTTCACGCAAGGGTATTCCTGCCAAGGGCTACAAGACACGTAATCCTAAGGCTACCTCGAACAAGTTCATTATCGAAAGAAGGAAAAAATAACGGAATAAAACAGAGTTAATATGAGCAGATCACTTAGAAAAGGTCCCTACATCCAGGCTTCCCTCGAAAAGAGAGTGCTGGCTATGAATGAAGGCACCATGAAAAAAGAAGTCGTAAAGACCTGGTCACGCGCCAGTATGATTTCTCCTGACTTTGTCGGTCACACCATAGCTGTGCATAACGGAAACAAGTTTATTCCGGTATATGTAACTGAAAATATGGTAGGCCACAAGCTCGGAGAGTTTGCACCTACCCGTACTTTCAGAGGTCATTCGGGTAATCGTTAATCGTTTAATGCAGAAACAAAATGGGAAAGCGTAAACATAATATGGCCGAAGGGCTGAAAGAAGCTAAGAAAAAAGTAGCCATAGCCAAGCTTAACAATGTACCCACCTCTCCTCAGAAGATGGCTCTTCTGTGCGACAACATCAGGGGTATGGAAGTTAACCGCGCTATGGATGTTCTCAGATACACCAAAAGGGAAGCTGCCGGACGTCTCGAGAAACTCGTGAAGTCAGCAGTAGCCAACTGGGAAGCCAAGAACGAGGCGGACCGCAAGGAACTTGAAAACGGAAACGTCATCATCCTCTCCATAATGGTCGGCCCCGGTACTATCATTAAACGTATCCGCACAGCCCCTCAGGGTCGTGCAGCACGTATCCGCAAGCGCTCGAATCACGTCACCATCACAGTCGGTGTCAAGGAGAAGAAAGCCGCTGAACCTGTAAATGAACCCGTAGCAAGCAAGGAGGAATAAAAATGGGACAGAAAATCAATCCTATAGCAAACCGTGTAGGTATCATCCGTGGCTGGGATTCCAACTGGGTAGGCGGTGACTATGCAGCCAAAATCCTCGAGGATGCCAAAATCCGTGAATACCTGAACGCACGTATCTCCAAGGTGAATCTCTCCAAAATCGTTATCGAGAGAACACTGAAACTTATCACAGTAACCATCCATACAGCCCGTCCGGGTGCCATTATCGGAAAAGGCGGACAGGAAGTCGAGAAACTGAAAGAGGAATTGAAGAAGATTTCCAACAAGGAAATCCAAATCAACATCTTCGAGGTCAAGAGACCTGAGGTCGATGCCAACATCGTGGCCAACAACATCGCCCGTCAGATTGAAGCCCGCGTTTCATACCGCAGAGCTGTCAAGATGGCCATCCAGACCACTATGCGTATGGGTGCCGAAGGTATCAAGGTTCTCTGCAGCGGTCGTCTCGGAGGTGCTGAAATGGCACGTCGTGAAATGATTAAGGAAGGACGTACTCCTCTGCATACATTCCGTGCAGATATCGACTACGCACTTGCAGAAGCCCATACCAAAGTCGGTGTCATCGGCATCAAGGTTTGGATTTGCAATGGTGAAGTTTACGGAAAACGTGACCTTTCTCCCAACGCAGGCATAGCGGCCAACGCGACAAGAGCCAATCGTGAAGAAGGTCGTGGCGACCGTCGCGGACGTGGTGACCGTCGCGGACGCGGTGACCGTGGAAACCGTCGTCCCCGAGGCGAAAAAGCAGAATAAGCGTTCAAGTCATATGTTAAAAAAGAGGGCCCTTGGGACCCTCTTTTTTTTAATTGCCGGAGGCGACTATCATAGCAAGTCCGGAGATGAAAAGCACGAACATCGCGGCGAGGAGGCCATAAACTCCTTTCCTGGCTCCTTTGAATTCCTTCCAGATGAATACGCCCCAGATGGCAGCCACGAGGGGGGCTCCCTGTCCGAGGGCATAGCTTACGGCTGCACCGGCAGTTCCGGCGCAGATGTAGTTCAATGCTGTTCCGAGGCACCAGATGCTGCCGCCCAACATTCCTACGATGTGGGTCTTGGCATTGCCCTTGAAATATTCGCTGTAGGAAACCGGTTCGCCCACGAAGGGCTTTTTCATTACTATCGTATTGATAATGAAGTTACTCAGGAAGATTCCGATGGTGAAAACTACCATTCCTGTGTAGGGAGTCAGCATCCCGGCCTGAGGTGATTTGAAATTCGTGATATCGACTCCGTTATAAACCAAAGCGGAGAAGAAGGACATTATGATTCCGGCCAGGACGGCGAGGATGATGCCTTTTCTGTTCTGTGCGGGGTCGCGCTGCTCGTTGGAAACTTTTCCGGAAGCGACTCCATTGCAGATGATGGCGATGACCACGAGGGCGACTCCTCCGAGCAGAAGAGCGATGCTGTCACCTTCCTTGGGATGGAAAAGCAGATTGTTGAGCACTCCGATGACCAGGGCCAGTCCCACACCGACGGGGAAGGCGACGGACATTCCGGCTATGGAAATCGAGGCCGAAAGGAGTATGTTCGAGATGTTGAAAATGACGGCGGCAAGGAGAACCCATCCTACACTTGCCATATCTGCCTGGGCGCAATCGGCTAGGAATCCACGTCCCTCAGTGCCTATGCTTCCGGCCGTGAAAGCCAGTAGCAGTGAGAAAATGAGCATTCCTATCACATAATCCCAGTAGAAGAGTTCATATCTCCAGCTTTTGGCTGCGAGTTTCTGGGTATTCCCCCAGGAACCCCAGCAAAGCATGGTTACAAAGCAGAAAACGACTGCCAAAGCATAACTGCTAACGATGTACATAATATCTGTTTTTTAAATGGTTGAATCAAGTTCCTCTCTGGTGGGAATCGAAGGTTGGGCACCCATTCTCGTGACTGCTATGGCCGAGGCCTTCGTGGCGAATTCAAGGGATTCCTTCAAGGTTTTGCCTTCGGCAAGGGCGACGCACATCGCACCGTTGTAGGTATCGCCAGCCGCTGTGGTGTCTACGGCCTTTACCTTCCTGGCCGGAACCAGATAGGATAATTGTCCGTCATTCACAAATGCTCCCTTGGACCCCATCGTAATTACCACTCTCTTCACCCCTCTGCTTATGAATACTTCCGAAGCTTCGAGTGCCGATTTTTCGTCCGTTACCTTCACTCCTGTCAGAAGTTCGCTTTCGGTTTCGTTTGGTGTGACAGCATAGAGA
>JAGHUZ010000026.1 GCA_018064575.1 Candidatus Minthomonas equi | reverse complement strand
GTCGTATATGGATTATAATACTCAGAGAGAACATTTGGTGATGCCTGAATACGGACGCTATATTCAACAGATGATAGAGCAGGTGAAAAAGATAGAGGACCGTGAAAAACGAAATGAGCAGATGCAGGCCGTAATAAATGCTATGGCCGCACTGAATCCGCAGCCGAGGGATGTGGCTGATGCGCGCAGGAAGTTTTGGGATCAGGCTTTCCAGATAGCGGGTTACGAACTTGATGTCGACTCTCCTTATCCCATTCCAAGCAAGGCGGATTACGATGAGCGCCTGCAGCAGATAAAACTGGAAACGCTTCCCCTGAAGGCTGCCCATTATGGAAGGAATATTCAGAATATGATTGAAGAAATCGCATTAAGGCCGGAGGGTGAGATGAAGAATCTGATGATAAAGGCGATGGCTTCCTATATGAGACAGCAGTACCTGATATGGAACAAGAATACGGTTTCAGAGGAAACCATCTTCGCTGATATAGCCAAATTATCTGAGGGAAGACTGGTAGTGCCTGAACATATTCATCTGGATGCGGTTTCTGCGAAGGAGAATTTCTCCCGTCCCGGTCTTATGACGATGGATTCATCCGGAATAGGCTTCGGAAGATCGCACTCGAAAGGAAAAAAGAATAATTCTAAAAAGCGTTGGAAAAAATGATGGAATCCGAAAGAGGAAGCGATAGTAATGCAAGGGATACTGTCCGTGTAATGGCCGGACTGTTCCTATCTCTTTTTACCATATTCTGTATGGTATCTCTTGTCTCTTTTCTCTTTACCTGGATTCCCGATCAGAGTCTGGAAATGAACCCTGATTTCCTGAATGATTCTGTCGGTGCATCCAATTGGGGCGGAAAACTCGGTTATAAACTGGCTGCTTTTCTTTTCTCTTCACTTTTCGGATTCGGTGCCTTTGCTGTTCCTATTTTTTCCGGAATATCCGCTGTGGCCTGTTTCCGTGTACGGGAAGTCAATCTCTTCAAGGTATTGCTCATTTGCCTGTTCGGGTGTGTGGTCGTATCACTGGCCTGTTCATATATATGTTCCTTTTCGCCGTCTTATATGGCTCTCTTCGGTAACGGTACAGGTGGCTCCTATGGTTTCTATGCCAATAAATGGCTGATATCTATGCTGGGTTCCTTTGGAACCGGTTGTCTGGTCTTTTTCGTGTGTTCCGTGTGGGGAATGTTTCTGAGTAAGCGTGTGACTTCGTGGATAGGTCTTGTTTTCGACAAATTGTTCTCGCCACGTCCCGGGAAGACAGAATCTGTAGAATCCGAATCAGAGCAGATGCCCGGTGAGGAAGACGGTGAGCAGGAAAATGAAGAACAGGAGTGTCCTGAAGTACCGGAAAGCGAAATGGAATTGGGTGGAGAAATAGAACTGGAGAGCGTGGATGTCCCTGTCACGGAATCGGAATCACCGGATGGAAATGCTGATAGCATCAGTCTGGATGAAGTGGTTCTGCCATCTTTTGAAGATGTCGCTCCTGAAAACTATTCCCAGCTGGATGAAACCGACAGCGAATCTGCTGAACCTGAAGAAGTATCGGTATCATCTGCCGAACCGATGACCGATGGGGTGGAGGAAACAGACGGAAAGTCAGGAAAAGAAAATACGACATCTTCGTTCGAAGTGGTCGAGAATGAAAATCCCGATGAACTTCCATTGGCCAAGTGGCGTGAAAAATATGATCCGAGGCTCAGTCTGAGTCACTTTAAACTGCCTTCTACGGATTTTTTGGATGAGTATGCCGATTCCAAGTATGTTCCTACACGTGCAGAATTGGAACAGAATAATCTGAAAATTGTCCAGGCACTGAGGAGTTATAAAATCTCTGTGACCAAGGTGTCTGCGAAAGTCGGTCCCACAGTCACTCTCTTCGAAGTGGTCCCGGCCCCCGGAGTCAAGGTGTCCCAGATTAAGAGCCGTGAAGAGGATATCGCCAGAGAACTTGCGGCTGTGGGGGTACGTGTCGTATTCATACCCGGATCCAATGCAATAGGCATCGAAGTGGCTAATTCCAAGGCCAGCATAGTTTCAATGCGTTCAGTTCTCGAGGATATCAAGTTCAGAGAGTCGAAGATGGAGCTTCCCGTGGCCATCGGAAAGACCATTTCCAATGAGACAATGATATTCGACCTTGCCAAAATGCCGCACCTCCTCGTGGCAGGAGCCACCGGTCAGGGTAAATCGGTCGGACTGAATGCCATTATTACATCATTGCTTTACAAAAAGCATCCTTCTGAACTGAAACTCGTGCTTGTGGATCCGAAGAAAGTGG
>JAGHUZ010000053.1 GCA_018064575.1 Candidatus Minthomonas equi | reverse complement strand
TTACTGCCGATATGGTGGGCCGAACCAAAAGTTATGACATAGTCACTACGGCTCATCCCTTCACCGGAATCCATCTTACGGAGATTGGTCTCGATTTCCTTGAGAAATACGTAAAGGATGTCCGTGATGTGATCGGATATGAGGTACCTCTGGCCATTGACCATTTCGGACACGTATGTGTAGAGGACTGTATCCGTTTTGCACGCAGAATGGAGAAGTACAATATCGCATGGATGGAGGATATGGTTCCCTGGATGTACACAGACCAATATAAACTTATGCGTCAGTCCACCACCATTCCGGTATGTACTGGAGAAGACATTTATCTCAAGGAAGGTTTCGAACCCCTCATCAAGGGTGGTGCCGTTTCTGTGATTCATCCCGACATTCTGACCTGCGGAGGCGCGCTGGAGCTGAAAAAAATCGCAGATATGGCCGATGAAAACGGTGTAGCCGTAGCTATCCATATGGCTGAAAGCCCTATAGCCGCCATGGCTTGTGTGCATGCGGCCGCCGCTATGCATAACGTTCTGGCTATGGAACTTCACTCTGTGGACGTTCCTTGGTGGAAAGACCTTGTGAAAGGACTTCCAGACCAGCTCATCGACAACGGTTTCATTACTGTTCCGGATGGTCCCGGTCTCGGCATTTCCGAACTGAACGAGGAACTCATCGCCAGCCATATCAATCCCGACATACCGGGTATGTGGGAGCCGACTGACCAGTGGAATACTGAATTCTCGAACGACAGAATCTGGAGTTGATAATCTTCATGATACTATAGAAACGGAAATATATCCGTTCTATAACTTGTTTTTTACTTTCATGGCATTCCCCGAGGATATTTTTGTGTCAAAAACGAGGGATGCCATGAAATGTTTTATTTTACCTGCGGTGATATTAGCGCCGTTTCTTAATGTCTGCTGTGAACGTGAAGGAGCAGAAAATGATATGGACGAAGTGAAGGTGTCATTTGATACCAAAAGCTTGCGTGCTGAAGCCGTTGAAATAGGACTGACCGATGCTGATATCGATTCTTTTAATTTCAGTGTTACCGATTCCGATGGAGTGGTTTATGACGGGACGTTCGGCGAGTGTCCTGAAACAGTGACAGTGAAAGCTGGTCAATGTTTTTTCAGCCTCCGTTCCAGATTCTATTCCGGTCCTGAAATTAATTCGCCTATTTACGGTGATGATGAGGTCATTATGGTAGAAGCCGGTGAAGAGTTCGAAGTCAGGCTGTCTTGCCGCCAGTTGACAGTCGGTGTTCAGGTCCTTTTCTCAGATGATTTCGAGGAAAACTTTCCGGAAGGATTCATTCGTCTTTCCTGTCGTGATACACTTTCCGGAAAAGTGGAGTATGCAGATTATCCCTATTCCGAAGATGGCTTCTGCCACTTTATGCCTGGAATCATTACGGTTAATCTGATGAAAGACGGGGATTCTTCCCCAGAATTTCTGACGGGGAGATACTGTTCCGCATCAGATATGTTTTCAGTGTCGGTGAAAATAGCTCCTATGGAAGCTTATGGGACGGTAAAAGTTTCTGCGGATACAGTGCGGTTGCGCTATAAGGAAACATATCTGTATGGACGCAAACGATGCGGGCTGACAATGTTTGATGCAGTACAGGTCACGGACCTGGGAAAGTTTGATGGAGATACTGTTTGGGTTATCGGATATATTTCAGGATGCTTTGTTAACAAGAAGTGGCATCCTGAAATTGACAGTATGGTCGTGACGGCCAACATCGCTCTTTCTCCGTCTTTGAATTCATTATCTGCCTGGCCGATAAGCATTGCATCAGGCAAATGTAAAGAGATGAACTTGAAGGAATATCCTCAGTTTTTCGGTGAAAGGGTTGCCGTAAGGGGTATTGCGGGCACTCTTTATGATATGGACGGAATGAAGAAGTCTCTAGAATATGTGCTGCTTTGAGACTTTTGTTCCTCACAATTTCTGGCTGCCGGTTTGCGATGGAATGAGATATTATTTTTTAGCCGAAGGGAAATATTTACCTTTGCATAAATAAATCGCATATAAAATATGGCTCTGAAAAAAATGTTGCTTGGGGATGAAGCTATAGCTGTCGGCGCTGTAAATGCCGGAATTTCAGGGGTGTATTCCTATCCCGGTACCCCTTCCACTGAAATAACTGAATATATTCAGTCAATGCCTCTTGCTGTCAAAAGGAAAATACATACTGACTGGTGTGTAAATGAGAAGACGGCGATGGAGGCTGCACTGGGGGTTTCATATGTCGGCAAACGATCTTTGGTCTGTATGAAGCACGTCGGTATGAATGTATGTGCTGATGCATTTGTGAATTCTGTTATCGCCGGAGCGAACGGTGGTATAGTGGTAGTGGCTGCCGATGATCCTTCGATGCATTCTTCGCAGAATGAGCAGGATTCCCGTTTCTACGGACAGTTTGCATTTGCGCCCGTGCTGGAACCATCCTCCCAGCAGGAGGCATACGATATGATGCGATACGGTTTCGAACTGTCGGAAAAGTACCATACGACGGTATTGCTCCGTGTGACTACCCGTATGGCTCATTCCAGGGCAGTGGTTGATGTAGCCGAAGATGCTGAGGCTTCCGCGGACATCAGATATCCTGAGACACCAGCTTCCTGGGTTCTTTTGCCTGCCAATTCGAAAAGGCAGTATCCTGTGGTTCTGGAACGCTACAAGCAGATGGAAACAGAAGGGGAGGAGGGAGTCTGGAATCGCTATTTCGAGGGGAAGGATAAGAGTTTGGGAATCATTGCTTGTGGCATAGGATATAATTATGTTCGTGAAAATGTAGGGAATAATTCTCCTTGGCCCATTCTTAAAATTTCACAATATCCTGTGCCGAGGAAGCTGATTCGGAAAATGGCTCAGGAGTGCGGATGTCTCCTGATAGTCGAGGATGGACAGCCTTTCCTGGAAGAACAGATTCGAGGTATTCTTTCTGGCGGCTGTAAAATCAAGGGACGCCTTTCCGGTGAACTTCCGCGGACTGGAGAACTTACCCCCGACTCTCTCAGGAAGGCTCTTGGAATGTCTCCATTGGAAACCTATCCTGCTTCGGAAACGGTGGTTCCGCGTCCTCCGGCTTTATGTCAGGGATGCGGCCACAGATCAGTATATGAGGCATTGAACGATGTTCTCAAAGATTATCCTGACAGTAAGGTTTTCAGTGATATCGGTTGTTATACATTAGGGTACCTGCCTCCGTTCAGGGCCATTCATTCCACTATTGATATGGGAGCCTCAATAACTATGGCAAAAGGGGCTTCGGATGCAGGTCAGTATCCAGCTGTTGCTGTCATAGGGGATTCCACTTTTACCCATTCAGGTATGACCGGGCTGCTGGATGCAGTTAATGCGAATTCCGATATCGTGGTAATTATTTCGGATAATCTTACTACAGGTATGACAGGAGGGCAGGATTCTGCAGGAACGGGCCGGATAGAGTCTATCTGCCGTGGCATAGGAGTTAATCCGGAACATCTGAAAGTCGTAGTTCCGCTTCCTAAGAATATGGATGAAATACGCCGTACCATTAAGGAAGAACTCGATTATCACGGTCTTTCTGTTATTATTCCTCGCAGGGAGTGTATTCAGACAGCCAGACGTCACGCAAAGGAGAAAAAGAATCAGTAAGAAACAGGAGAAAATGAAAAAGGATATCATTCTGGCCGGAGTGGGTGGCCAGGGCATTTTATCAATCGCTACAGTGATAGGCGATGCAGCCATCAATGAAGGTCTGTTCATCAAGCAGGCTGAAGTTCACGGTATGAGTCAGCGGGGTGGAGACGTACAGTCAAATCTCCGTATTTCCTCTGAACCGATAGCGTCCGACCTTATTCCCAAAGGTGGGTGTGATTTGATTATTTCTATGGAACCGATGGAGGCACTGCGCTATCTGCCATATCTTTCGAAAGACGGTTGGATAGTAACGGCATCTGAACCTTTTGTAAATATTCCGAATTATCCGGAAATAGAATGCATCAGGCAGGAATTGTCTTCTCTTGCTCACGTCATATCCTTGGATATAGATGCAATAGCCCGGGATGCCGGTAATCCGAGAGGGGCGAATATCGTTCTGCTCGGAGCTTGTGCCCATTTGCTGGGAATTCCCGAAGAAAAGCTGATGGATGGAATCAGACGGATATTCTCCCGTAAAGGAGAGGATGTCGTTAATGCCAATCTCTATGCATTCGAAGCAGGTCGGAGGTCAATTTCTTAAAAGAATGCTTAACGCGAGATAAGGAACATCCCGTGGGAAGGAGCAAGTGTGAGTCCTGTCCGGAAGGTACCATTCCCGTTGCGTGAAATGATTGCAGGGGTGATGTCGCCGCTATGCGGGTCCATCCAGAAGCATTTGCCCGGCTTATGGGCAAACGTGATGACGGATTCCTTGGTGGTATTGTCGATATTTCCGAATAGGAAGACGTTCTTTCCCTCGATGACTTTGTGGATGTAGTTGAGCTCTCCTCCGGAGTTGAAAGCGACATCCGGACAGATGCCCTGCAATGCTTTCCTGATAAGCACTGCAGACGGTTCAGTCACAAAGATGGCGGGATTTCTGTCAGAACGCAGCATCTGTTCTACGGTGGCACAAATGGCATCATCGCTACCATCTATGTCGGCGCATTTGCTTGGTGTTCTGGTCGTGAATATTACCCGCACACCCTGCTTCCACGCGTCGTGAATTTTGGCCATATTGCTGGCGGAAATGACATCGACTCCGGGCAATATTATTACATTGTAAGATTCAGTGTTGATTTCGTTTGTCATTATTAACTTTCCATCCTGGATGCTGCATTTTTCGTCTATTACTTCGGGATGGAGATAAGTGAAGTCAGTGCCGATTTCATCGGAGAGGATACGTGATATAGAACTGTAGTCGGTGCCCGGTATCGTGACACCTCCAAGATACCAGTGCAGTTCACCGTCGAGATGATGTCCCGCCTGCAGGGTATGTATCGGATAGAGGAGGGCAATGTCGGCAACGTGGCGGCCGGGACGCGCCAGAATGTAGTTGAGACGCGAGAGAAATTTGTTGAAATCAGGCAGGGAATCGCGGTAAAGAGGGTTGCGAGTGGAAAGTTCGGGCAGGAAAGTGACGTTGTCGTCATCGTACCAGAAGGCGTGCGGTATGAGGTTGTTGATGCCTTTGGTGTACTGCTCGACAGCGATGCTGTACATCGTGTCGAAAGTGATGTCCCCCATAGCGCCGAAAGTCTCGGACATTACTTTGTCGTGGTCCCAGTTGTAGGCCGACGAAGACACCACTTTGTAGAAATGCTCCGCAGGACGGTCGCCACCGATCTTGTCTATTCCGGGCATAGTCATATATTTGCCGTCGAGAAGGAGGTCTCCGGCCACACTGACGGTATTCGGAATTTCTTCCTGATCCTGGTGACCGGTGGACAGTATTCTATGCTCAGTGGCCCAGTCTGCTATGGTTTTCATAAATCCTTCAGCATACATCTGTGCTCTGGTGCCGAACATCATGTTTCTGATGGCGGCCGTCTTGTCTCCTACGTAATACCACAGGGCAGGATAGAAGGTCTCTGGGGAAATTCCGTACTTCTGCTGAAATTTGTCGTTGAAACTGTCAGTCCAAATTCTGCCATCTGCGCGATATAGCGTCGGTTCGTCAAAAAAAGTCGATGTGATTACTGTACCGAAATCCTTGTCGAAGCGCCTGTAATACTCTTCGTGTGTGTCATCCACAAATAATTTGACCGATTCGGGAGACAGGTAGTCCACATTCGGGTCACCGGAGTCAACGCACAGAAAATTCATTACTGTCCATTCGCCTTCAGATGGTACATCCCAATTGAGCAGCCCGCTATCTGAAATGCAGTCGGACAGGGAGATGATTTCACCGGTACTCTTATCCATAGCGACCGTCGCCATACGCTTCCCATCTAATCCAAGTTGCACGCTGAACGAAGATGAAGGCCTTGTCTCATATTCATACTTGTCCAAACGTTTGATGGTGTGGCCAGGATGGCTGGCTGCGAATCTTTCCACTCCGTTGCCGTTGATAGCACCCATACTGCCGCTGGGGAATCCATATTCATCATATATTGACATCTGTGCGCCTTTCTCCCTTGCCAAATCAATGACCGCTCCGTAGATTTTGAAATATTCATCTGACAGATACTCGGGCTGAAAGTCTTTGCCGAAAGGGAGTATAGCGCAGCCTCCATAGAAGTCCGTATCTATCATTCGGGTCAATTGGTTCAGAGCTTTCTCTTCGCTTACCGGGGTGTTGTTCCAAAACCAGAGTGGCACAGGTCGCCACTGTATGTCAGGCATCCGGAACTCATCATCGATATACGGCGAATTATCCACGCAAGATGCCGCGAGAACAAGGATACAAATGAGAGTCCGGAAAGTTTTCATACACTGTGAAAAGCTTACTTTTCAATGGTGTATGTGCCGGCCCGGTATTCTATGGCCTGAGTCTCACCTGGGAGGATGACAGATGCTGAAGTGCCTTTGGGTATGGTGAAGTTCCATATCCACTTGTCACCTTCATATTTCCAGTCGCTCTTGATTAGACCGGCAGCTGAAGCATATTCGGCTTTGATGAATCCGAGTCTTTTATCCGGTATAGGCTGGAGTATGAAATGTGTGAATCCCGGAGCGTTCGTGTCGGCACATATACCGGCTGCGGTTTCCCATATCCAGGCGCAAACCGCACCATATGCATAGTGGTTGAAACTGTTCATTCCTTTGGGTCCCATTCCGTGTTCGAGAGTATAACTGTTCCAACGCTCCCAGATGGTGGTGGCTCCATTATCGACAGAGTAAAGCCAACTGGGGTTCTTTCTCTGGAACAGGAGATTATAGGCGATATCGGACATTCCGTTTTCCGTCAGGGTTTTCATTAGAATGGATGTTCCGAGGAAGCCTGTCTGGAGACAGTTGTCGTGCTGCGTGAAGTTTTCGCGCAGACGGACTATCATAGCCTCTTTGGCCATTCCATCGACAATCCCGTTTCTGAGGGCGAATAAGGCAGGCGTCTGCATAGTATTGAGCGTGCCTACGCGGAATTCACCTTTTTCATTGAAGAATCTGTCCTTGATGTATCGGATACCTTCATCGGCCATTTTTTCATATATGGATGCATCGCGTCCGGTGGCTGCGGCCATATCTCTCATCATCCTGGCATTTGATACCCAGTAGGAGGCGCCGAGGTAGCTCCAGTATTCGATGGTTTCGGGTTTGCAGATACGATGGCCTTTGGCATCAGTAATCCACGCACGCCCGCTGGTGGATTCGAGGTCTTCATAACTGAGCCAGTCGGCCCATTGGTAATTTCCATTTTCTGCTATACATCTTTCATGGTCATATTTCGTTTCATAAATATGCTGCATGAAACGGGCTATGGCATCCCAATTCTCTTCGATTATCTGCGTGTCGCCGAACTGTCTCCATATGATCCAAGGTACGATAATGCCTGCATCCGACCAGCCTAAACGCATCATGGAAGTAGGCTCGGCACCGTATTGGGGGAATGGAGCCACGCCCGGGAATCCTCCGAATTCGCGCTGGGTGTCCCTGATATCGCGCATCCATTTGTGGAAGAAATTCTTGGTGTTGGCGAAGAATGCTCCGGTTTCCGCGAATACTTGTGTGTCAGCGGTCCATCCAAGACGTTCATTTCGCTGTGGACAGTCAGTGGGAACTGAAAGATAATTTGAGCGCTGTCCCCAGATAGTATTGGAAATAAGTTTGTTGATGAGTTCATTTCCAGTGGTGAGAGTTCCGGTTTCCATTTCTTTGGTGATGGATGTAACAGGAATGGACTTGATTTCCCTGATGGTGACGTCAGCTGTGGCAGTTACAGATATGAAGCGGTATCCGAAGAAAGAATAGCGGGGGTGATATGATTCGAAATCTTCATTTCCGGCGAAAGTGTAATCAATGCGCATAGCATCATCCGGTGTGCGGAGATTGGTGCGGTGTACACTTCCTTCCGGACCGTCCATTCCTCGTGACTTGGCTCCGTTTCCGTCATTGAGCAGTTCTCCGGGAAGACAGGTGAGGCAAGTGCCTTTGGCGGCCTTGAAAACGAAGGAGGGAACCGCAGCGCAGTTCTGTCCGAAATCGACTACCAGTGTCTGTCCGGGAGTCAGGGTAAATTCCTGTCCTGCGGCAATTTCCTTGGTTATCACCACCTTGCCGAAGGCTTCATCATTCGCTCCTTCTGTGCCTTTCCAGGTATAGGCTTTGATGGGTGAAAGTGTCAAATCTTCACGAATGTAAATTTCTGCTCCTGCTGAGGGAAGAATTTCGCCTTTGAATTCGGTATTTTCTTCAGCTGCACCCAAAATCTCAGGGGTGGCATATCCGGGCTGAATGCGGGCATCGAACCTTTCTCCATCGAAAATGGCTGCGTGCTGCACTGGACCTGCGATTCCGGCTTTCCAGTTATGCGTGGATGTGCCGATGAGTTTCGTGCTGCCGTCTGTGAATGTGAGTTCAAGAACACCGCGGAAGGCACATTTCTTTCCTATCATTCCATCATGGTCACCGGGAGTGATGATTTTGTCTGCCCACCATCCCGGGGTTACCTGAACTGAAAGAGTATTTTCTTCTCCGGCAGAAAGATTCATAGCGGCAGTCACATCATAAGTGAATGATCTTTTGGTTTTATAAGGGTGGGTGAATCCTGGTTTGAGGAATTCGTCTCCAATAGTTTTACCGTTCACATAGAGTTCATAAACTCCGAGACCTGTTGTCATCCATACGGCTTTTCTGAGTTTAGCATCATTCTTTACTGAGGAAAGAAACCAGCTCGAACCGTCCGCAGCGAGATAATTATCGTTCGGATTACCGGTGAGGACAGGTGCATTTTCCGCAGAAATCCATACTGAAGAACTCCAGGCAGAGTTATCAAGAGCATCTGTTCTGAATACTTTGGCAGGCTGTGTGGAACAAGATGAGATAAATGTTATGGCAGCAATGGCTGGAAAAAAAGGTTTGAAAATATTGAACATAGTATGTGAATTTTATTACTTGCACTGTTTCGGTCAAATATTGACTTTTGGACGTGTAAAGTTATGATGTATTTGTGAAATTTCCTATATTTGCAACAACACACTTGCCCCGCTTCCCATCGGAACAGCGCGCTCAGGGCAAGTTTCCTTTTTATATGAGTGAAAAAAAAGTATTTTCAGGAAAGCGCTTGTCATTTGAACAGCAGCTCGCAATGCTGGAATCCCAAGGTCTTCAGACGGGAGACACGGACAGGGCGCTTCGTATCTTGAGGAATGTCAGTTATACTCGTCTGAAGAGTTATCTCATTCCGCTGATGCAGGATAGAACTGCCCATAGGTTTATTCCCGGAGCATCTCTGGAACAGGCTTATACTCTTTATGGATTCGACCGCCGCTTCAGGGAACTGGTGTTTCACGAAATGGAAAAAATCGAAATATCCATCAGAACCGGACTGGCTTATTCTTCTATGAATGATGAGGGGGGATACTGGTTCGAGAATCCTGCATATTTTTCGAATCATCATTTCCATTCTTCCATTCTCCGTCGTTTGGAAAATGAAATCCAAAGGAGTGATGATGACTCCATAGTCCGTTTCAGAGAGAAATTCTCAAATCGCTTTCCTCCGTGCTGGATTACTTTCGAAGCCTCGTCCATGGGTCTGCTTTCTTCTATTTATGACGCTTTGAAGCCGGGATATTTCAGAAGAAAACTGGCAGAATTCTATTCCGTCTCCGATACTGTTTTCGCGTCCTGGCTGCACCATCTGGTTTATATAAGGAATATTTGCGCTCACCACGGCAGACTCTGGAACAGAGTTCTCAGTATTCAGGCGATGATACCGAAAAGCGACAAAACGTCATTTCCTCCCCAGAGTCCGGATGCATCGCAGCATATTTACCTTACACTCTGTATCATCAAGTATTTAATAGACATCATCAAACCAGAAAATACGTTTTCAGCACGTCTTAGGATATTGATGAACAGTTTCCCGCTGGTGGATGACAAGCTGATGGGATTTCCGTCGAACTGGGTGGAGTATGATTTCTGGAAATAAAACATTTTCTTAGTACTTTTGCCGATAAACTATGGGGAATAGAGATAATTTTACATATCTGACCACTGCTCCGGTAGGGCGTGTCATATTGACAATGGCGATTCCCACCATAGTCAGTATGCTGGTTATAAGTCTCTACAATATTATCGATACATTCTATGTGGGGAGAATCAGCACCCAGGCTACGGCTGCGGTAGGAATCGTATTCCCGGTAATGACCATTATGCAGGCGTGCGGTTTTTTCTTCGGTCAGGGTTCCGGTACCTTCATATCCAGGGCTTTGGGGGCCAAAGAAGAATATCGTGCGGAGGTAATGGCATCCACAGGCTTTTTATATTCCATTCTTTTCGGCCTGCTGATAAGCCTGCTTGGCCTGATATTCCTTAGACCTCTGTCCATAGCATTGGGCTCGACTCCAACTATTCTTCCGGATACCGAAGCCTTTCTGAGAATCATACTTCTGGGTGCTCCGTTCGTAACCGGGACCATGACACTCAATAACCAGATTCGTTTTCAAGGCAACGCTTTCTATGGTATGCTGGGAATTCTCTCAGGGGCTGTTCTCAATGTCGTTACCGTCCCTATTTTTGCCTTCAGTTTAGATATGGGAATAAAAGGAGCCGCTCTTGGTACTCTCGTGGGACAGATAGCAGGTTTCTTCGTATTGCTGGTGATGACGAGGCATGGTGGCAATATCCGAATGGCCACGAATCGCATTTCTTTCGCTTGGAGTCCTGTGAAGGAGATAATGAAAGGTGGAACTCCATCTCTTACTCGTCAAGCATTGGCCAGCATTACAACTTTGATGCTCAACGTCGCGGCCGGACAATACGGAGATGCTGCCATTGCCGGTATGTCCATCGTAACCCGTGTCTCTTTTGTGGTATTTTCAATAATAATCGGGCTTGGCCAGGGTTTTCAACCGCTGTGCGGTTTCAATTACGGTGCGCGTCTTTTCAACAGGGTGCGGGAAGGTTTCAAATTCTGTATAAAAGTCGGACTGTTTTTTGTTATCCCGGTCTCGGTAGTCTGTTTCATATTTTCAGAATCCATAATAGATATCCTGCGCCACGACCCGCTGGTGGTGGAAGTCGGTTCCGCTGCTTTCAGATGGCAGATTATGACATATCCGCTGGCGGTGGTCATTACTATGTCCAATATGATGTTCCAGACTAGTGGACGTGCCATTTCTGCCAATTTTCTGGCGGCCTGCCGCAATGGAATATGCTTTATCCCTATGATTCTGCTGCTCCCTGTATTCTGGGGTCTGAAAGGAGTGGAAGTGTCGCAGGCGGCTGCCGATGTCGTTACTTTTATAATCGCCATACCTCTTACAATCAGATATTTCAAAACATTGAATCTATATTCGGAAAAATCTTCCATATTTCATTTCGACCAAATGTTCGACTGAACTTCAACATAAATATATCATGCCCTTGTATTTGCCTTTTGGATATCATAATCTCCTGGAAACTCAGGAAAATACGGAAAAAGCCATAAAATCCGTTAAAGATATGTTTCAGATAAACCTGTCGGCTCAGCTTTCCCTGATGAGGGTGACCGCGCCGATGATGGTCATTTCTGGAACAGGATTGAATGATGAACTCAACGGAATCGAAAGACCGGTATCTTTTTCCGTTAGGGGAATGGATGAACAGAAGGCAGAGATAGTTCATTCCCTGGCCAAGTGGAAAAGGGTGAAACTTGCGGAAATGAAAGTTAAACCCGGACTGGGTATCTATACTGATATGAATGCGCTCCGTCCCGATGAGGAATTGGATAACATCCATTCCATTTATGTGGACCAGTGGGATTGGGAACTTGTCATAAACAAGGAGAATAGAAATGAGGAGTTTCTCAAAAAGACAGTCCGGAGGATATATGAAGCCATCAAAGTAACTGAAAATAGGATTTATCTGGAATATCCTCAGATAAGCCCTTGTCTGCCTGATGAAATCACTTTTATTTCCTCTCAGGAACTGCTGGAAATGTATCCGAATTTCACCCCGAAGGAGCGTGAAAATGCCGTTACACGGAAATTCGGTTCAGTGTTTCTGACAGGAATAGGATACCCTCTTTCCGATGGCCTGCCGCATGACGGAAGAGCTGCAGATTATGATGATTGGTCTCTCAACGGTGATTTGCTGGTATGGAATCCTGTCCTGAACAGTTCATTCGAACTGTCCAGTATGGGAATCAGGGTCGATGAGAAATCCCTTCTTCGTCAATTGGAGGCGAAAGGTGAGATGGAGAAAAAGAATCTGCTTTATCACAGGAAATTGCTTTCGGGCCAGCTTCCATATACCATCGGAGGAGGAATCGGACAGTCACGCCTGTGTATGTTCCTGCTCAGAAAGGCCCATATCGGAGAAATACAGGCCAGCATATGGCCTGAAGATATGCGAGCCAAATGTGCGGCGGCAGGAATAGTTCTGATATGATACATTTATAATCATATCAAAACAGATTCTTAGTATATTTGCAAAGATATTTGGAAGCTGTATTTTAAATCATTCCTTAATGATTCATTCGAAGAAATATGAACAAAACGGAAACACTTAAGTTTTATTTACAGTCCCTCTTGGCCGGAGTTCTGATAGGAATGGGGGACTTGATATATGTGGTATCGTCTAACAAAATACTCGGTTCGTTCCTGTTCTCTCTCGGTTTGTTAAGTATCCTGATAAAGGGTTTTCCCCTATACACGGGAAGAATCGGCTATGTTGCCTGCTGGAATGATATATGGAACCTGCAGAAAGGAATGCTCCCCATCATAGTTTTCAATTTCATCGGCATCGCCATTGTTTGCGCTCTTGCCGGGGAAACCAGACTTGATCTTTCCGCTGTCGATGCTATGGTGACCACCAAAACCACGCAGAGTTCTTTCAGCAGTCTTTATCTTTCCTGGGGCTGTGGAGCTATGATGTATCTGGCTGTAAATGGGTGGAAAAAACATTCTCATCCCATTCTGGTGATTATGCCGATAATGTTCTTTATCTTGTGCGGATTCGAACACTGCATAGCTGATTACGGATATTTCTGGATGTGGATAGGGGAGGATGGCTTTTCCCATTTTCCTG
>JAGHUZ010000190.1 GCA_018064575.1 Candidatus Minthomonas equi | reverse complement strand
GGGTAATGATGATGGCAGATAACGCAAGTGCATTAAGAGGAGCGCGTTCTCTCTCCAGAATGACAGCCAGTTCATAAACGCTGGCCATAATCACGGCACGACAGATGGAGGTTCCAAGACCGGTAAGCAACGCGTATGGCCACAAGCAAAGGATAACGATGGCACTGCGGAGCTTCTTCGACGTCGGATAATTCCTGATGACAGAAAAGACAAATGAGAGAAGCGAATATATTATTCCGACGTGAAGCCCCGAAAGAGCCAGGGTGTGCATCATCCCGCTCCTCCTGAAATCCTTCAGAGTATCATCATCCACCAGTTCCTTCTCCCCCGTCAGAAAAGCCAGCACCAATGCCTCATTGACAGTTTTCAACGGAGACAAGCGGCGCCGCATCGCGGCAATCCATACCCTTCTCGCTCTTAGGATTCTGAAACGGAACTCAGGTTTTTCACAATGGAGAATCGAGCAATTCCCCTCCTGAAAGCAGATAAAATAAATGTTCTTTTTCGCCATATACCCCACATAATCAAAGCCCTCTGCGAAATTTTCCACTTTTTTGACACGCACTCGCGCCATCAGTGTATCTCCCGGAAGCATATCCCCGACACAGGACGTATCTTTCAGATACAAGAGCGTTTTCTCATCGGTAAGCTCATAAACCATCCCTTTTCCCGCCACCTTCATCCCGGCGCACAGAGACAGTGTCACCGCCGTCTTCCCGCTCTGTTTTCTTTCCACTGTCTCCACTAGAGCGGCTATCTCCATATCCCCGGACTCCGCCCTCGCAAAACGGGACATCCGTCCGTCAGTTCCCACACTTCCTCCGGAAAGAATCGCTACCCCAACGACACATACCGCCACCACCATCATCATCGCAGTCGAAGAAACATTCATAGTCACACACTTTCATATTTCGAAGAAAAATATTCTCTCCGCCCTTCGAAATTATGGTTTATCGGTCTTTATTTCTAAATTTGCAGGATAATTCAGGAAAAAATGTCCTTTTATTGGATTTACAAAAAAATTATAT
>JAGHUZ010000300.1 GCA_018064575.1 Candidatus Minthomonas equi | reverse complement strand
CGCCCGCTTCCCTCACTCCGGGGCCGAGTTTGATATCCGTACCACGTCCGGCCATATTGGTAGCGATGGTAACCGTACCGGCCTGCCCGGCCCGAGCCACGATTTCAGCCTCACGGGCGTGCTGCTTAGCATTGAGGACATCGTGCTGTATGCCACGCCTTCGCAGCATAAGGCTCAGCAGTTCCGATATCTCGACAGAGGTTGTACCCACCAGGACAGGACGTCCCTTGGAGGTCAGGTCCACTATCAGTTCGATGACAGCATTGTATTTTTCCTTTTTCGTCTTATAGATACGGTCATTCTCATCTACCCTCAGAACAGGACGGTTGGTCGGTATAACGACCACATCGAGCTTGTATATCGACCAGAACTCACCAGCCTCAGTTTCCGCGGTACCTGTCATACCGGAAAGCTTGTGGTACATTCTGAAATAATTCTGGAGGGTAATGGTGGCGAATGTCTGGGTCGCCGCCTCCACCTTGACATTTTCCTTGGCTTCGATGGCCTGATGCAGTCCGTCACTGTAGCGACGACCTTCGAGGACACGCCCCGTCTGTTCATCGACGATTTTGACTTTATTATCGACTACGATATATTCTATGTCCTTCTCGAACATAGCATAGGCCTTGAGAAGCTGGCTTACGGTATGAACCCTTTCGGACTTGATGGCATAATCTGATATCAAGGCATCTTTCTTCTCCTGCTTCTCTTCGGGGCTGAGTGTCTGCTTTTCCAGTTCCGAAATCTCGGCTCCGATATCCGGCAGAACGAAGAACTGCTTATCGCTCACATACTCGGATATGATGTCATTACCTTTATCGGTCAGTTCCACGGAACGCTGCATCTCTTCGATGGTAAAGAAGAGGTCATCGGTAATAATGTGCATATTCCGGTTATTGTCCTGCATATAGAAGTTCTCGGTCTTCTGCAAGAGCTGTTTGTTCCCCTGTTCAGACAGGTACTTAATCAAAGGCTTGTACTTGGGAAGACCTTTATGTACACGCAGCAGTTTCCTGCTCCCCTCCTCTTCTTTTGTCTGAGCCTCCTCTTTCTTTCCTTCCTCAGCCGCTTTCCTGGATTCGGCAATAAGCGTTTTCGCTTCATTCAGTTCCTTTATGATAAGGTTTTTCTGTGCATTATAAAGGCGTTCCACATAGGGTTTATATTCAGCGAACTGCTGGTCCTCACCCTTTGGAACGGGGCCGGAAATAATCAGAGGTGTACGTGCATCGTCTATCAGAACAGAGTCCACCTCATCGACTATGGCGAAATGATGCTTCTTCTGAACCAAGTCTCCACGGTTTATCGCCATATTATCTCTCAAATAGTCGAAACCGAATTCATTATTGGTTCCGAAGGTGATATCCGCTCTGTAGGCTTTTTTCCTCTCTTCCGAATTCGGCTGATGCTTATCAATACAGTCAACCCTCAGTCCGTGGAATTCATAAAGAGGTCCCATCCATTCTGAGTCACGTTTGGAAAGGTAATCGTTGACAGTTACCACATGAACACCTTTCCCCGCAAGGGCATTGAGAAATACCGGAAGCGTCGCGACAAGTGTTTTTCCTTCACCTGTGGCCATCTCAGCGATTTTTCCCTGATGAAGCACTATACCGCCAATAATCTGGACATCATAGTGCACCATATCCCAGGTAATTTCATTTCCTCCGGCCATCCAATGATTGTTCCAGACTGCCTTATCCCCTTCTATCTTAACGTAATCGTGTACTGCGGCGAATTCCCGGTCCATATCCGATACTGATACGGTTACGGCAGGATTCTGAGCGAAACGCCGTGCCGTCGATTTCATAATGGCGAAAGCATCAGGAAGAATTTCGTTAAGAACCTTCTCTATGTCCTCATCTATCTTTTTAGTCAGTCTATCCACCTCCGAAGCCAGTTTTTCCTTTTCCTCCGGAGATATCTCCACAGACTGGAGCTTGGCCCGACATTCCGCCTTCCGGGCCTCGTCATCGTGGATTCTCTGCCGGATAGTAATCTTGAGCCTTTCCGCTTCAAGACGGAGCTCGTCATCGGAAAGTTTGTCTATTCTGGAATATGCCGAAAGAACCTTTTCGAGAACAGGTTTTATTTCCTTCATATCCCTGTCGGCCTTGGAACCGAAAATCTTCTTTAAAATATCACTGAATAATGCCATATATGCCGTTATTAATCAAATTTCGCAAAATTAATGATTTTTT
The DNA here is from genome assembly GCA_018064575.1 of Candidatus Minthomonas equi. GTDB lineage: Bacteria > Bacteroidota > Bacteroidia > Bacteroidales > UBA932 > Minthomonas > Minthomonas equi. The sequence continues at coordinate 4,724 of JAGHUZ010000300.1, read as the reverse complement.
TGACACACATACTATCTTTGCGCTTCCAAATTGCTTGGTTGAATATGATAACGGAAATTATACTGGATTCTCTGCGCAATGCCATAATGATTACAGGACTCGTCATCGTAATGATGATGATAATAGAACTTGTCAATGTCCGTTCCACAGGTCGATGGTTCAGTTCTCTGGGACATTCAAGATTCGGTCAAACACTGTGTGGTGCATTTCTCGGAGTGATTCCGGGCTGTATGGGAGGATTCGCAGCAGTATCGCTCTACTCCCACGGAATCATCAGTTTCGGAGCTCTTGTGGCCTGTATGGTCTGCTCTTCCGGAGATGAATCCTTCGTTATGATGGCGATGTTTCCCGGAAAGGCACTCCTGCTCTTCGGGATTCTCTTCGTCCTTTCCATTCCATTCGGCATTCTCACCGATTTCATCAAAGACCGTTTTTTCCCCCATTCTTCCTGCGGCAATACCTCCGATTCCTGTTCCCATACATTCGAACTCCACGAAGAAGCGGTCCACGAATCCAAACCATCCATCTTCAGCGCCTCATCCTACAGGACAATGCTCCACCCTTCACGTTTCCGCATCATAATAACTGCCGCACTCCTCGCATACTCTGCAGCCATCTTTTCCGGCACCCTCGAACACAGCCACGACCATCACGGGGAATGCCCCCACGATGAACACACAGAGCATTGCACAGAATGCCACTGCGAAGAAACCCACGCACACCATACCATAAATCTTCTGGACGAACGATGGATGAACGTGATGTTCGGAGTACTCACTCTGCTCACCATTCTGTTCGTAATAACCGCTGATGAACATTTCATCCGCGAGCACCTGTGGGGACACGTCATAAAGAGCCACTGCCTGAGAATATTCCTCTGGACGTTCGGAACACTGATTTTCATACAGTTCCTGCTCCAGCATATCGATTTGAACATCCTGGCCGGAAAAAACATATACATAATCATTATGATAGCAGCCCTGATAGGAATCATTCCCGAATCCGGTCCCCATCTGGTATTCGTAACACTCTTCGCCACGGGAGTACTTCCGTTCTCCGTGCTGCTGGCCAGTTCCATCTCACAGGATGGTCACACGGCACTACCCCTGCTGGCTTCCACGAAAAAAGGATTCGCATCGGCCAAAGTCATAAATGCCGTAATAGCCATAGTCATCGGATGTCTCACTCAATTCATTCTGGGATGAGACAGGAAACGGGAGGATATGCTTACTACAGACTGCCGGGCAGCAGAAGCTTCAGGACCATCATTTCTGAAAAGATAAAAACATTCGGGTCGATTGACGAAGTCAAAGGGGAAAAAGGATTTCTGACAGTTCCATTCCGGAACTCAGACAAGTACCCCATCATTCTGATTCCGGCTTCGGAAGTCCATACAGATACCGTCCCGGAAGAGCATTCATCTTTCATCCCTGTTGATTTCCACAAAGCGGACAGTCCGGACGAGGCATACAGGAGCACCTTCGACAGATTCCACGACAACGTCAGTAATGGATTTTTCACGAAATTAGTCCTTTCCAGAACCAGAAAAATCGATTTGACAGCCGGAGATAATGAAAAAGAAATCTTCTTCAGCTTATGCCGCAGATACCCACAGATGATGGTCATTCTATTTCATACCCATCAGACAGGCACCTGGATAGCAGCCACACCGGAGCTTCTTTTCGAAAGAAAGGGGGAATTAGGTCACACTATGGCTCTGGCCGGCACTATGACCGGAAAAATCCGTGACAATCAATGGAACGGAAAATGCAGACGGGAGCAGCAGTTGGTAGAAGAATACATTACGGGAGCATTGGAATCCTTGAATCTCGAAATAGTCAGAAAAGATGGACCCGTCACTTCGTGCGCAGGCCATCTTTCACATTTGAAGACGGACATCTGGTTTCATTCCCCGGAGAACCTGACTGCCTCCATTCTGTCATCCCTCCACCCCACCCCGGCTGTATGCGGCATTCCCTCCAGCGAAGCAGCGGAATTCATCGCAGATACAGAAAAACACGACAGAGAGTACTTCAGTGGTTTTGCAGGCCCTCTGCGGGACGGAAATGAAACTCAGCTCTATGTCCTGCTCAGATGCGCCAGAATATCCGACGACCACAAAAGCGCCACCCTTTTCGCCGGAGGCGGCATCCTCCCTCAGAGTGACTGCCTTTCTGAATTTCTGGAAACGGAACATAAGATGGAAACCATAGCCTCCTGTTTACAAAGCCCGTCCATATCATCCTCCGTTTCAGAAAAAACACTTCACTTCAAGAAACCGGCCCGCACCAGCCGCGGAGAATATACTGAACATAAAATGCTGATAGTCACCCTTTCTGACGGCACAAGGACCGGAATAGGAGAATGCGCTCCACTCCCCGACCTATCCTGCGACAGAGACGCATATCACGACACCGGGCGGGTCTTAGAACTGACAAATGAAATCACACGCGGCTGCTGCAGTTTCAAATCCTTACAGGTAAAAATTGCCGCAAAGCTTAAGAAATACCCTGCACTACGCTTCGCCCTGGAATCGGCGGCTATGGAACTTTTCAGACCCCAGGAGATTTATGGCACAGCCTTCGCCGGAGGCAAAGAGGGCATTCCCATAAACGGACTGGTGTGGATGTCCGATTTCAACACTATGGCCGCACAGGCTGAAGAAAAGATTTGCCAAGGATTCACGACCATCAAACTCAAGATAGGTGCCATCGGATGGGACAGGGAAATGGAACTCATCAGAAAAATCCGTTCCCGCTTCACCGAAAAGGAACTCATTCTCCGCGTAGATGCCAATGGAGCATTCTCTCCTGCAGAAGCGCCACGAAAGTTGGAAGAACTGTCACATTGGGGTATTCACTCCATCGAGCAGCCCATACGGCAGGGGCAATGGACCGAAATGGCAGAACTTTGCAGCTCGACACCTGTACCCATTGCGCTTGACGAAGAACTTATAGGCGTTAATGACCTTGCTGCGAAGAAAGCACTGCTGGAAGCCATCCGTCCACAATTCATCGTAGTAAAGCCCACACTGCACGGAGGTCTGTCCGGGGCACGTGAATGGATAGATATGGCATCAAAGATGGGAATCGGTTCCTGGATTACAAGTGCGCTCGAAAGCAATATCGGATTGAAAAGCATTTCACTCCTGACTGCCTCCATATATGGCAGCGGCGATTCCGTTCCCGCCCAAGGACTCGGAACAGGACAATTGTTCACAGACAACATAGACAATGGCATTGAAATCAACAACGGATATCTCACGCTTTCTGGAAGAATGGAATATTACCGAGATTGTTCTGACTGTTCACACCAGCGGGAGTACAGGGACCCCCAAGCCAATCCTGGCGGAAAAATCACGGATGTTGTCTTCAGCCAGGGCCACTTGCGACTTTTTGGGACTCCGTCCCGGGGACACCGCACTGCTCTGTATGCCTCTTGACTTCATCGCCGGCAAGATGATGGTCGTCCGCTCCATTGAAAGGAAACTCATACTGACCACAGTAACACCTTCCAACCATCCGTTTTCCACCATTCCCGATGACTCGGAAGGTTTCAGTTTTGCGGCGATGGTTCCCTCTCAAGTTTACTGCACCCTGCAGGTGACTCGCGAACGCGAACTTCTTCGCAAGGTCAGGCATCTGATTATCGGCGGAGGAGCCATAAGCAGTGAGCTTTCCGAAGCTTTGGCAGAATTTCCCAACGCAGTCTGGAGCAGCTACGGAATGACAGAAACGCTCTCCCATATCGCGCTAAGGCGCATAAACGGCTCGGAAAGAAGTGAATGGTACACTCCTTTTGACGGCATCGGGCTCAGCCTGGATAAATGCGATTGTCTGATTATTGATGCTCCTTCATTATGTCCGCATCCGCTGCACACAAATGATATCGCCGTAATAAATGAAGATGGAAAGAGATTCAGAATACTCGGACGGAAAGACAATGTGATTTGTTCGGGAGGCATCAAAATTCAGATAGAGAACATCGAAGAACTTTTACGTCCGAAGATGAAAACACCATTCTGCATCTCGAAACGTCCCGACCCTAAATTCGGAGAAGTGGCCGTGATGCTGGTAGAGAATAACCACGCAGACAACGACACATTGGAAAGCGCACTGGAATCACTGCCACCCTATTATCGGCCGAAGGACATCTTCGTCGTGGACCGCATTCCCCTCACCCCCACCGGAAAAATCGACCGTGCGGCAGCAATGACTCTCAGTTATTAAGCATATTTTTACGTTTGAAAATAACCAGGACGCTTGCAATGGCCGCCAGCATAACACCGATAATGACGAAGAAATCCAGTTTTCCCCCTATCAGCGGAATATCCACGTTCATACCATAGACTGAGGCTATGAGAGTGGGAGGCATAAGAAGCAGGGAAACGAAGGTGAATATCTTCATTATTCTGTTCTGGTCAAGATTAATCAGACCCAGAACTGTATTCTGCAGATAATCCAGTCTTTCGAAACTGAAATTCGTATGATTAATCAGTGAAGCGATGTCCTTGTTCATCACGCTGAGTTTTGAAAATACGTCCCGGGGGAACTTGTCACTCTTGAGAATAGATGAAACCATTCTCTGCTTGTCCACGATATTTTCACGCACCAGCATGGTATTTTCCTGTAACTGGTTTATATCCAGCAGGAATTCTTCGTTAACGTCATTACCTGCGTTCACTTTCTTGGAATACGAGTCTATCTCCTTGGCCATCAGCTCTA
>JAGHUZ010000064.1 GCA_018064575.1 Candidatus Minthomonas equi | reverse complement strand
GCTTCGGGCAGGGCTTTGCCGAAGGCGTCGCGCAGCCCTGAGGACGGATGCTTTTCAGGATGTATGTCCCGATGGCAGAAGTGCCCAGAGCAGCAGGGCTTTAGGCTGCCGGGGTTCGGGGTGGACCCCCGTAATAAAGACCGCTTCTTACTTGGAAGTTCCGTCTATGATTCCGCGGAGATAACCAACGGACTGAGCCATTCCTGTGAGAGGCGCATCCAGTTCCTTTTCGTGCTCCAGAGAAATGACACCCTGATATTTGATTTGACGCAGAGCCTTGAAGATGGCTTTGAAATTCATCTGCCCACAACCCATCTCGATGCAGCGGCCCTCTTTGGTCGGAGCGGTTTCATCTTTGATATGGATATCATAAATCCATTTGCCATACTTCTTGATATCGTTGGCCACGTCATATCCTGAACGGAAAGTGTGTCCTAAATCCATACAACATCCCACACCCAGTGAAGGGTCCTTAACCAGTTCGACTACTGTGCGGATATCGGGGAAGGCGGCACCGTCCGGACCGTGGGTATGGATGGCCACCTTGATACCGGTTTCCTTGACTTTTTCGATAACATAAGGAAGAAGTTCATAGTCCGGCACACCGATGAACATTTTGGCACCGTAGCGCTGGGCATACGCGAACGTTACATCGACCTCCTCCCGGCTCTTCATATAAATGGGACCAAGAGTATATCCGGTCACACCGTGAGCAGCACATTTGGCTTTGAATGCTTCCATTTCCTCCGTAGTCGAGTTCAATGGCAGCTGCCGGTCTTTTACAGAAAAATATTTTACTCCAAGTTTCTGGAGCACTTCAAGGGCGCCGTCCGTACCGAAGGCGTAAAGGGTGTAACCGGCTATGCCGATTTTGAATTCCTCCTCTGAGGAATGTTTTGGATTCTGCGCTGAAGCATAGTTCACTGAAAACATAGCGATAGCGGCAGTCAGGAAAATGGAAATCTTCTTCATTTCAGTATTTTTAGGAATGATTAGTTATCTGAGATGCTTTCAAATACCTCCCTTATGGAAGGATATGTATTAATCAGTTTCTCTCCAATGCGTTCTGAAGGTACCCATACTGCCTGCGAAATATCCTCTTCTGTCTGAGGAACCGGAACTGCGTCACTGTCCAGTTCCATATCGAACCAATGGGTATGCTTCAGATAGAATTTGCCGTCCCGGTGGTAAGTATGATGTGTCACAAGTCTGGCACCGAGCAGTTCCGGTTCCGGAATCCCGCATTCCTCCTGTACTTCACGAAGTGCCGTCTGCGAAATGTCTTCACCCTGTTCCTGCTTTCCCTTCGGCAAATCCCAGACTCCGAGACGATAAATCATCAGATATTCTATCCGTCCGTCGTTCCTGTTCACGCGCTTTATAATCCCTCCACCGGCATTGACTTCAGTGAACAGTGACCTGAATTCGTTCCACGCAAAATCAACGTTTTCACACGGAAGATATAGAGACAGGATATTTTCTTTCGCGAGAAATTCCTCTACAGCTTCAGCTACTGAAGGAGCATTATGATATATGATACCGTTAATGTCCTGTGTCAGGTCGGGAATCCCTTCACAAATCGTTAAACACCTGTTCTGGAAAAAAATTCTGTACTTATTCATTTTCTTTTACGCCTGAAAAATCTGCTTTTTCTCTCGTGACTCAGCCAGAGACCATACACTTCGCTCACGTTCGAGCCTGTGATGAATGAAGGAATATGATTCTCTTTTACGAACTTCAGCACCTTAGCATACTCATCTTTGCTCAGCAAAGCCTGCAACTCCATCTGCTTCTCACCAGTATATCCACCCGTGACTTCATACAAACTGCATCCGCGAGCCAAATCATAAATAATGTAACTGCGTATTCTGTCGCACTCCGATGAAATAATGCAAACCCTCTTTTTTCTGTTAATGGAGGCAGTAAAGTAATCGATGGCCACTCCGTTAATCCAAGTGCCGATAAAACCTATGAGAACCATTTTCAAAGGGTGAATGAGCAATGCGGAACAGGAAATTACAGCTCCCGCTACGGTCACGGCCGTTCCGATATCCATATGGCCATAGACCTGCATGAACTTCGCCACGATATCTATTCCTCCTGTCGATGCATTCATATTGAAAAGCATGGCCTGGGCGATGCTGAGTATCAGGACAAAACACAACAAGTCCAGCCAGACGTCACCCATTATGGTCAGCTGCCCCGGTTCTATCAATTCCTGATACGGCTTTATTTTCTCACA
>JAGHUZ010000261.1 GCA_018064575.1 Candidatus Minthomonas equi | reverse complement strand
TGAACTGGCCGGCTGCGGAGTGGGCTTCAAACTGCTACAGGCCAATCCGCAGGCTCACGATATTACTATCGAGGAAGTGTTTGAATATCTGCACCTGGTGTCCGTGAGCATCGCTTCCGACCTTGTATCCATAACCGGTGAGAATAGAATCCTGGCTTATTACGGCCTTAAGAAACTGAATGACCATCCTTCGAAGGGGCTGTTGTCCATCATAAAACTTTCCGGTCTGGAAAATCACGTCATTACCATAGACGATGTGGTCTTTAAGATAGGTCCCAGAATCAATGCCGCAGGGCGTATGGAACAGGGACGTACCGCCGTGGATTTGCTGGTATGCCGGAATGACGAGGATGCCAGGAGCATAGGCGCGGCCATTAACGAACACAATGATGAACGCAAGAGCATAGACAGGGAGATTACTCTCGAAGCGGTCAATGCAGTCCGGGCTTCCGTCGATTATATGCAGCGCAAATCCACGATAGTATTCAATCCGGACTGGCATAAGGGGGTGGTGGGTATCGTGGCATCCCGTCTGGTGGAAGCATTTTACAAGCCTACCATTGTCCTCACCAAGTCCAATGGCTTCGTTACCGGTTCAGCCCGCAGCATTCCGGGTTTCGACCTGTATGATGCTGTCGAGCATGCTCTGAATATCTGGAGAGTTTCGGCGGTCATATGTATGCGGCCGGTCTTACGATGAAGGAGCAGAATCTGGAGGCATTTTCCAAGAAATTCGAGGCATACGTGGCATCTAAGATAACGGAGGATTTGATGACACCTATAGTCAAGATAGATACTCCGTTGGAATTCAGACAGATAACTCCCAAGTTCTTCAGAGTTTTGAAACAATTTCAGCCTTTCGGCCCCGGGAATCAGTCTCCCGTATTCATTACTGAAAATGTTTATGATAATGGGAACGGTCGTCTGGTAGGATCCGGGAACGGACATATGAAACTCGAACTTATTCAGGAGGATGAGCCGTATCATTCCATATCGGCCATAGCATTCAACAGGTCGGAGCATTTTGACAATATCCATTCCGGGAATCCGGTGGACATCTGTTACAGCATCGCGGAGAATTATTTTCGCGGACTGGCCAATCTCCAGCTCCGAATCAAGGATATCAAACAGCGCGAGTGCATAGTGTAGTCAGTCACAATACAAGGGTTTATGAGCGACGAATCAGAAGACATCAGGGAAGAATTGGAAATCGAAGAGGCGGAGGGTGGGGAAATCTCCGGAGCCGATGGTCAGATAAGTGAGAAGTACAGGAAAATCATCGACGACGGGAGCAAGAAGTACAAACTTTCGGGTATGTACAAGGAGTGGTTTCTCGATTATGCTTCCGAAGTGATTCTTGAGCGTGCGGTTCCTCATATTCTGGATGGACTCAAACCGGTGCAGAGGAGGATTCTGCACGCTATGAAAGAGTGTGATGACGGACGCCTGAACAAGGTGGCCTCCCTCGTCGGTGCCACTATGCCGTATCACCCTCACGGTGATGCGTCCATCAAGGATGCCCTGGTTCAGCTCGGACAGAAAGACCTTCTGATAGACTGTCAGGGAAACTGGGGTAATATACTCACGGGTGATGATGCTGCCGCCGGACGATATATCGAGGCCAGACTTACCCAATTTGCCCGCGAGGTGGTGTTCAATGCCAAGACTACCGAGTGGACTCCATCCTACGACGGACGTAATCAGGAGCCGGTGAACCTTCCCGTGAAGTTTCCTCTCCTGCTGATGCAGGGCTCCCAGGGTGTGGCGGTAGGCCTTGCCTGCAAGATGCTGCCCCATAATTTCAATGAACTGATAGATGCGTCGGTGGCCTACCTGAAGGGTGAGGACTTCGAACTCTATCCGGATTTTCCCACAGGAGGTCTGGCTGACGTCTCATCTTATAACAGAGGTATCCGGGGCGGCAGGGTGAAAGTGCGTGCACGGATAGAAAAGATTTCAAAAAATCAGATAGCTATTACCGAGATACCGTTCGGCAATACTACTTCAGATATCATCGATTCCATCCTCAAAGCCAATGAAAGGGGAAAAATCAAGGTCAGGAAGGTGGATGACAATACTGCAGACAAGGTGGAGATAGTCATCACTCTTCCGAATGACGTTTCTCCCGACAAGACCATCGACGCTCTTTATGCCTTCACCAAGTGCGAGTTCCCCATTTCTCCGAACTCCTGTGTCATCAAGGACAAGAAACCGTAGATCCTGGGAGTGGATGAAATCCTTAAGTTTAATACCGACCACACACGGGACCTTCTCAAAATGGAGTTGGAAATCAAACTTTCCGAGCTGGAAAGCGAATGGCATTATTCTTCGCTTGAGAAGATTTTCTTCGAGAACAAGGTGTTCAAGGGCCTGGAAAACAATGCGAGAACCTGGGAAAGGCAGCTAAAGGA
>JAGHUZ010000314.1 GCA_018064575.1 Candidatus Minthomonas equi | reverse complement strand
CATCCCTTGAGAATGAAATTCTTGAAGACAATTTCATCGGCCTCCCGACATTGCGGGCACTGTCAAGGAACGAAAGTTTCAGACCGACGACACCATCTGAGGAAAGGATTTTCAAATCATTGTTCCCGGTACAAAGACCACCTGACCTGAATTCCGCACTGTGAATGTTCAGTCTAACGGTGGAATCGGGATTATCGAGAGCCATTTTGATTTTTTTCAGATAACTTCCTTTTCTGGCTATACGCTCTGACGCCATACTTATATTCAAACTGTCCTTATCCGACAATGTCATCCTGACATTGGACCCATCGGCCAGATAAAATCCATCAGAAAGCACATTCAGCACCTTCCACAGATTATGAGTTTCCAGAAGCGCTGTATCATTTCCCGGCCGCATCACTTTTACGGCCGGCCGCTTTCCACCCGCCTGCAAATTCCTGTATTGCCTGTCCAATACTATATCCTTCACCCTCGCCAGAGCCACGGGCAGAGGGTCTTCGCCACTATAGCAAAAATCAGCAAAGGGAGACTTCATCTGCACCTCGAAACGGGGATTATCATACGTGGAACGCACCACCAGGGAATCGAGAGCAAGTTCACCTCTCCCATTACGGTAAATGGCATCCGATACTTTCACCTTTCCCACTGCATTATTCTCTCCGTTAAAGTCCAGTTCTGCAGTTATTCTCGTGTCTTTCAATAAAGAAGTATCGCTTCCCGATATCAGGTTCAATGATTTGAAATCGACGTAACGTGCTTCCCCACTCAGACTGTAATGACCGGCCAAATTATCTTCCCGAATATAGGCATCTCCCTGAAATTCAGCCTTAAAGCATTTATCCCTGCTGGCAAGCCAGACTCTGCAGGAAGTATCCGAAGCCGTTCCGGTAAGATAAATGTTCCGATAATCATATCCATTGAAGCCGATTCTGCCTACTTTCAGATATTCAACATCCAAAGCCGTATGATACCCTGACTCGAACTCTCCCTTGAACTTGAAATCTGTCTGCCCGAAATGCTTATCCGGGAAGACATATCCCAGATCCAGGGAATCAGCCTCCAAGGCACCGTTGACCACCACTCCCCGGGGAGTAAAGAGGCTGAGCATAACATTATGGGTAAGTTTCCCGGAGTCCAATCTCAAGTCACCCGACACATTCAAATTACTGAACGGCCCCTCGAAGGAGATATTCTGTACTATCGTTCTGTCATCTGCTATTTGCGATATTTCATCCGGCACCGGCATTCCGCTCCACTCCGACACCACCCGCGAAATATCTTTCGAATCTATGACATCACTGATTTTCCCTTCCAGAAATGTATTCGGCATATCAGGTATTCCAGTCATACGCGCCTTGACTGAAACAGATGTCCTGCTCCCTGGTAGAAAAACATTGAGGTATCCGGCATCCATATCCGCGACCGGGCCGTGTACATATC
>JAGHUZ010000089.1 GCA_018064575.1 Candidatus Minthomonas equi | reverse complement strand
AACTCACCGGACTCGAACGCGAAAAACTTCAGGCGGAATATGACGCGCTGATGAAGCGGATAGCCGAACTTGAAGAATTCCTCGGAAGTGAGTCAGAGCAGATGCAGATGATAAAGGATGAACTTCAGGAATTGAAGGATAAGTATGGGGATGAGCGCCGTACCGCCATCGAACCTTCGGCGGAGGATTTCAATCCTGAAGACTTCTACCCCGATGAAGACGTGGTCATCACCATTTCCCACCTCGGATATATCAAGAGGACGTCTCTCTCTGAATATCGTCTTCAAAACAGGGGTGGAGTAGGAGCCAAGGGCTCGACTACCCGTGAAGAAGATTTTATAGAACATATCTATGTCGCCAATATGCATAGTACGATGTTATTCTTCACAAGGAAAGGCAAGTGCTTCTGGCTCAAGGTATATGAGGTTCCAGAAGGAACCAAGGCATCCAAGGGACGCGCCATACAGAACGTCCTGAACATAGATGCTGATGATGCCATTTGCGCATATTTGAATGTCAAGAATCTGACAGACAGAGAATACGTTGAAAATCATTACATCGTTCTCTGCACGAAGAAAGGTATCATAAAGAAAACTGCATTGACGGAGTACAGTCGTCCCCGTGCCAATGGTGTCATCGCCATCAATGTCCGCGAAGATGACAATCTTCTGGAAGCCTGCATAACGGACGGAAGCTGTGATATCATGATGGGTATCCGTTCAGGCAACTGCATCAGATTCCCGGAAGAGAAGGCCAGAGCCATAGGTCGTACAGGAATGGGTGTGCGTGGCGTCAGTCTTGAAGATGATGATGAAGTGGTGGGTATGATTTGCGTAAGCCGGGCCGAAGAGGAGAACAAGACTCACAACGTTATGGTAGTCAGCGAGAACGGTTATGGAAAACGTTCTGACATCGAAGATTATAGAATTACCAACAGGGGAGGAAAAGGTGTTCGGACTATCAATGTAACGGAGAAGACCGGTAAACTGATAGCACTCAAGAGTGAACAGACGATAACGATTTGATGATTATCAACAAGTCGGGAATCACCATACGCCTTGCTGTGTCCAATGTCAGGGTGGCAGGCAGGGCTACTCAGGGTGTGCGTCTGATTAGCCTTCGGGAAGGTGATTCCATAGCCGCCGTGTGCTGTGTGCAGAAGAGTGAGGAAAAAATAGAAGAAACAGAGGAATTATAACCAATTGAATATATTACGAAGATGAAAAAATTATTCTTAATCATCGCAGCCGTATGTGCTGTAACGGTGCTTGATGCACAGAATAGGGATGCCCTCCTCTCCAAAATCTCAAAGGCGAAGGAGGCCTCCCAAAATGAAAAGAAAAACACCAAAGCTTCGACTTGGTTTGCATTGGGGCAAGCATATCTGGAAGGCTATCAGGCTGTCAAAGGGGATGCTTTAGTCGGCGCGTCTCAGGATGAAATGAAGCTTATTATGGCCGGCCAGAAGGTGGAATCTACCGAAGAAGTTACCCTGGCAGGCGTAAACTACATCGTGGAGCATTATGCAGACAAGGATTTGTATTATTCCGGAGGCAGACTGGAATGTATCAATGTCATCAAGCCCATTATGAATGAAGATGTATTGGCGCTTGCGTTCGAAGCATATCTCAAAGGTGTCTCTCTTGATGCCAAGAGTGCCAAGAACAAGGATGTCATCAATGCCTTGATTAAAATACACGATGGTTACACGGCTGATGCCTGGACTGCATATGTTTTGAATGATTTCGATAAATCTTCGTCATTATTTGAAAAGGCTCTTCCTGTTTTCGATAATGAAATCGTAGGGAAGAAAGACACCACGTCCACCTATTATGCAGCTGCTATCAGCAATGCTGCCGGCAAAACAGACAAGGCAAAGGAATTATACAAGAAGTGCTTCGAGATGGGTTACGACCAGGAGGGCAACGGACATGCAGCGATGGCTGAAATCCTCAAATCAGAAGGTGACCTCGATGGTGCAAAGGCTGTTCTCAACGAAGGGTTCCAGGCATTTCCATCAAGTCAGTCTATCCTGATATCTCTCATCAACCTTTACATAGAAACCAAGGACGATACCTCCAAAATTCTAGACCTTATCCATACCGCGCAGGCCAACGAACCTAAGAATGCATCTCTTTTCTACGCTGAAGCCAATGTCTACAAACAGCTTGGTGATAAGGAAAAAGCCATTGAACTCTTCAATAAGAGTTTGGAAGTGAATCCCGATTATGTTTACGGTATTTACGAAGTAGGCAATATGTATTATAACGATGCCATTGAGATTCAGACAGCGATGGATGCTTTGGATGTTAATGATGTAAAGGGCTATAATGAACTCAGGGATAAATTTGATGCTACTCTGAAGCAGTGCATTCCTCCTTTTGAAAAAGCATTTGAAGTCGCCAAAGCAGATGAAATCAAGAAGGCTATCGCTCAGCAGTTGAAGCAAGTGTTCTTCATTTTCCGTAACGAAAGTGACGAATACAAGTCCAGTTACGAAAAATATCAGACATATCTTGGAGAATAGCGGAAAAATATGGAAATATGTAGGATGGACGGCTGCCGTGGCGGCCGTCTGTCTTATTTGTTGGTATTTCCGTTCCATTCTGATTTATCTGGCTTGCGCCATAGTCATCTCTCTGATAGGACACCCGCTGAAAAAACTGCTTTGTAAAATCAGGATAGGACGTTTCGCCTTCCCGGAATGGTTGGCGCCGATTTGTGTAATCGGAATGATTTTCGCTTTTATAGTAGCACTGATTATGTTGGTGTCGCCTTTGGCGATGAAAATCACAGAGCAGATAAGTTCCCTGAATCCGGATTCGTTGGCTATCTCCCTGGATAGTATCAACGGATGGATAAGGGATAATTTCGCAAGCGCAGGACCGGATTTCAAAATGGAAGAAGTAATACTCACTCAAGTCGCGAGTCTGCTTAGTGTCGGTACGGTTTCGGGTGTGGTGAGTTCGGTCTCTACGTTTCTGGTCAATGCGGCGATAGGACTGTTTTCGGTGGCTTTTATGTCATTCTTTTTTATCGCTGATGATAATCTTCTGACAAGAATTACAGTCTTTTTGGCTCCTGACAGGTTCGAGTCACGAGTCCGGAGAACCATCACCCGTACTACCCGTTTGCTTTCCAGATATTTCATAGGTTTGGTAATAGAATCACTGCTGATTATGGTGCTGAACGGCGTGGGTCTGACCTTCATAGCCGGAATGGAATTCAGTACAGCTGTAGTGGTTGCTGTTCTGACCGGAGTATTTAATGTTATTCCATACGTAGGACCATTGACAGGGGAGGCTCTGGCTGTAGTGATGGGCTTGATTACACATTACCGTTCTGCTTTCTCCGGTTCGATTGGCTGGTTTCTGACTGTCGTACTGCTTGTCTGTCTGTTTACCCAGTTGATAGACAATTATGTGTTTCAGCCGGTGATATATTCGAACAGTGTGAAAGCTCATCCTCTTGAAATATTTGTAGTAATTCTGATGGCTGCCACACTATGGGGTGTTTTCGGAATGTTGGTAGCCGTACCCGTATATACGGTTATCCGGGTGATTCTGTCCGAAGTCTTTCCGGATTCCAAAATAGGCAGACTGCTGAATGCTAATATG
>JAGHUZ010000269.1 GCA_018064575.1 Candidatus Minthomonas equi | reverse complement strand
GCTGACCACCCATAAAGGTTATGAAATGTTCGCCAGATATTCACCGGATGGCAAGTCAATCGCCTTCACGGGGGAGTATGACGGAAACCGCGAAGTCTATCTTATGCCCTCGGAAGGGGGAGTGCCGCAGCGTCTTACTTTCACTTCGACCAATGGCAGGGATGAACTTGGTGACAGAATGGGGCCTAACAATATCGTTATGACCTGGAATCCCGACGGGAAGAATATCGTTTTCCGGAACAGGATTGGTGATGGTTTTCCCGGTAAACTCTGGAGTGTTTCCACGGACGGTACGATGCCGGTCAGACTGCCTCTTCCCGAAGGAGGTTTCTGCTCTTATTCCCCTGACGGAAAGAAACTGGCATATAATCGCGTTATGCGTGAATTCCGTACCTGGAAATATTATCGCGGGGGAATGGCTGACGATATCTGGATTTATGACGGGAAAAAAGTGGAGAATATAACCGGGAATATCGCTCAGGATATCTTCCCTATGTGGTGCGGCGACAAGATATTCTTTGCTTCCGACAGGGATATGACGATGAACATTTTCGTTTATGATACGAAGAACGGCAGGACATCGAAAGTGACCGACTTTCACGATTATGACGTCAAGTTCCCTTCTACAGATGGAACACTTATCGTTTTCGAACAGGCCGGTTATATCTGGAAACTTGACACTTCTACGCTCAAGTATGAGAAGATAAGCATCCGCTTGAGTTCCGATGACATATATGCCCGTCCTTTACAGAAAAATGTATCAGGGAGGATAAGTTCGGTCAGTTTGTCATCCGATGGCACCCGGCTTGCCATAACTGCACGCGGAGACGTGTTTGATGTTCCTGCCGCCAAGGGTGTGACACGTAATATCACCCGCACCCCGGGTGCAAATGAACGGGGAGCGGTATGGAGTCCTGACGGCCGTAGTATAGCTTTTATTTCTGACCGTACCGGTGAAACGGAGGTTTGGCTTCAGAACGTGCAGGATGAGACGATGGCAGCAGTTCCTCTGACTTCAGGCAGCGATACCTATATCCGCACCATAAAATGGAGTCCTGACAGTAAGAAAATTCTCTGTACAGACAGAAAGAACCGTGTTCTGGAAATCGATTCTGCCACTAAAAATGTAAGAGTACTGCTGGAGGAACCCAGGGCCGAATTCCGGCAGGTAAATTATTCCGCTGATGGCAAGTGGTTGACTTACACTCGTCCGCAATCCAATGAAATGAGTGTGGTTTATGTATATGAAATCGCCACAGGCAAGGAATATCCCGTGACGGAGAGATGGTATGATTCATCATCCCCGGTATTCAGTGAGGATGGCAGGTATCTTATGTTTAATTCCAGCAGGGACTTGAATCCCGTTTACAGTTATGTGGAGTGGAATTATGCATACACCAATATGAATGCTCCCTATATCGTGATGCTGGCTAAGGATACACCCTCACCCCTTCTTCCAAAGGATGGAGAGCCTGCGGTGAATAAAGATGACGCCGGAGCCGAAAAGACGGCCAAAACCGCCGGAGAGACGGAGAAGTCTGAAGCAGGAAATGTAAAAATCGACCCGGAAGGTATTGCTGACAGGATAGTGAAACTTCCTTTCAATGGGCGTATCATTTACAGCGACGGTAAGAAAGTGTGGTATTCGGGGCAGGGAGAGACACGGGTTTATGACTTCGCTTCCGGCAAGGATGAACAGTG
>JAGHUZ010000286.1 GCA_018064575.1 Candidatus Minthomonas equi | reverse complement strand
ACTTCGGGGTGATCTCTGAGGAGGATGTTCATATTGAGGAGGATGTCATCGAAATCCATCGCTCCGGCAGTGAGACATTTGCGTGCATAGAGCTCGTAGATGTCGCATATCTGCCCTTTTCTGGAGGCGCGGTCCTTCTCGATTATGACCGGATTGTTCTTATATGCTGAGGCAGTGACCAGATTATTTTTGGCCATAGAGATTCTGGAAGCCACATCCTGAGGCTTGTAGGTTTTGTCATCCAGTTCCAGTTCCTTGATGCACTGGCGTATGGCGCTTCGGGTGTCGGTGGTGTCATAGACAGTGAACGAGGCCGGATAGGGGGTGAAATCGGCATAATGCCTGAGTATGCGGATGAAAATGGAGTGGAAAGTGCCCATCCACAGCCGTGCGGCCTTTTCTTCTCCGACGAGTGAGGAAATTCTTTCCTTCATTTCCCTGGAGGCCTTGTTTGTGAAAGTCAGCGCAAGAATCGAGCCGGGTGTCACCCCCCTTGTGAGGAGATTTGCGATTTTGAAAGTAAGCACCCTGGTTTTTCCGGAGCCTGCTCCGGCTATGATAAGTGACGGTCCGTCAAGGTATTCCACTGCTTCAGCCTGTACTGCATCCAGGAGGGATAAATCGAATTTTCCAACTGTTTTCATTACTCGCAAAAATAGGCATTATTTTCCTTTTGGAATGATTTGTGCTATTTTTGCATAATGATGAATAATGACATTTCCATCAGAAAGGCAGAGGTCAATAACCTGAAGGGTATATCGCTGGACATACCGCGTGACAAGTTCGTGGTCATAACCGGCGTATCCGGCTCAGGAAAATCTTCGCTGGCTTTCGACACGCTTTTTGCCGAAGGGCAGAGGCGTTATGCAGAAAGCATATCATCGTTTGCCCGTCAATTCCTCGGGAAAATGTCCAAACCTGCCGTGGAAAGTATTTCCGGCATTCCTCCGGCAGTGGCTATAGAGCAGAAATTGAATACCATAAATCCTCGTTCAACTGTCGGAACCACTACCGAAATCTACGATTACCTGAGACTTCTTTTCGCCAGGGTAGGGCATACATTTTCTCCCATCAGTGGAGAAGAGGTCGTCTGTGATACTCCGGAGACGGTGTTCCGATATGTGACTGGGCTTGGAGGGACCGTTTATTTGCTTTCCGATATATGTTGGGAGGAGGAAAAATTCAGGGTGGCGAGGATGCTTTCCCTTAAGGAAGAAGGGTTTTCCAGAGTTTTCGTTATAACGTCCGACCCGGTATCCTGCTCTGTCGGGAAGATAGACACTCTTCTTCAGAATCCGCAGCGTTTCAGTGAAACTGAAGTCAAACTGATGGTTGACCGTCTGAAAATGGATGGTGAAACGGATGAATATACGCTGTCACGGATTCAGGATTCCATACGCACGGCATTTGACCGTGGTAACGGCAAGGTGGCGGTGGCCTGTCAGGACAGTGATTCAGGAGAGTGGATTATCCGGAATTTTTCCACACTCTTCGAAGCTGACGGGATGGGGTTTGAAAAACCTCAGGAGTGGCTTTTCAATTTCAATAATCCCTTGGGAGCCTGTCCTGTCTGCGGGGGGTTCGGAAAAACGATGGGTATTGATGAATCTCTGGTAGTTCCGAATCAAAGTCTGTCGATTTACGAGGATGCCATAGCCTGCTGGCGTGGAGACGTGATGAGGTATTTCAAGGAAGAACTTATACTTAATGCTTCCAAATACGGAATACCTGTCCATACGCCATATAATGCATTAACCGTGGAGCAGAAGGATGTCATCTGGAACGGGAATGCCGACATAACAGGCATAATGCCTTTTTTCAAGGAACTTGAGGAGAAAAAATACAAGATTCAGAACAGATATATGCTGAGTCGATATACCGGAAAAACCCTGTGTCGGGAATGTGCAGGGAGCCGTCTGAGAAAGGAAGCCCTGTATGTAAGGGTAGGAGGGAAGAATATGGCTCAACTGCTGGAGATGAGCATTACCGAACTGAAGGAATTCTTCGATACCCTGGTTTTGAATGATTATGATTCCAAGATAGCTTCGAGGGCTTTGAAGGAAATCCGTCAGAGACTGGATTATATAATTAATGTGGGGCTTGGCTATCTGACATTAAGCAGGGCTTCCAATACGCTGTCAGGAGGAGAGAGCCAGAGAATAAATCTGGTCAGTTCTCTCGGAAACAGTCTGACCGGGTCGATGTACATTCTGGATGAACCCAGTATAGGACTTCATCAGAGGGATACGCAGCGTCTCATATCTGTTATCAAGGCTCTTCGGGACTTGGGAAATACAGTTATCGTGGTGGAACACGATGAAGAGATTATACGTGCTGCCGACTGGCTTGTCGATATAGGGCCCGGAGCCGGTTCTTTCGGAGGCAAGGTGGTTTATCAGGGTCCGCCTCCGGGGTCGGGAACGGATGAAGTTCTGTCGGAAAAATATCCCGAATCGCTGACACTGGCTTATCTGCTCGGAAGGCAGAAAATATGTGTGCATAACGGTAAAAGAACCTGGTCGGAATATATCGAAGTCTGCGATGCCTGTGAAAATAATCTGAAAAACATCGACGTGAAGTTCCCTCTTGGGGTAATGACCGCAGTTATCGGTGTCAGCGGCTCGGGCAAATCATCACTTGTCGGGGATATATTGTATCCAGCACTTATGAGACATCTGGGGCAGACTGCACCGCATCCGGGAGCATTCAAGGAATTGCGGGGTAATCCCGATGCCGTATCCTGCGTGGAGTACGTAGACCAGAACCCGATAGGCAGGAGTGCCAGGTCGAACCCTGTAACCTATTTGAAAGTGTATGACGATATTCGGAAATTGTATTCCGAACAGCCTTATGCCAAACTGAACAAGTATGGGCATTCTCATTTTTCGTTCAATATCGACGGTGGACGCTGTCCTGAGTGTCAGGGAGATGGAACAGTCAAGATTCCGATGCAGTTTATGGCGGATATCGTGATGACCTGCGAGTCCTGTGGGGGAAAGAGATTCCTCCCGGATATTCTGGAGGTGAAATACCGTGGACTGGATATAAGTCAGGTGTTGGATTTGAGCGTGGATGAGGCCATTGAATTCTTTTCCGGGGGAGATGTGCCAGGATGTACTCCAAAGCCCCTCGCTCTGACCGGACAGGAACAGCCGCTTACGGTTTCCGATACACTTTCCCGAAAAATAGCCGAAGGACTGCGGCCGCTTCACGATGTTGGACTTGGATACGTGAAATTGGGACAGAGCAGCAGCACCCTTTCGGGGGGAGAGAGCCAAAGGGTGAAACTGGCCTCTTTTCTGGGTAAGGAATTGCCCTCGGGACGAAAAGGAAAGATTCTTTTCATTTTTGATGAACCCACCACCGGACTTCATTTTGACGATATCGAAAAGCTGCTCAAGTCATTCAATGCCCTGTTGGAAAAGGGGCATACGATAATAGTCGTGGAGCATAATCCATATGTTATCGCTGCAGCTGACCATATAATAGAACTCGGTCCCGAAGGGGGAAACGGTGGAGGATATTTGCTTCGCGGATAATACTTTAGATTACTATGTCAACTATTGAAGATATTCTGAAATTTTACAATGCTGAGCAGCAGGAACGGATACGCTTCGCTTATGACGTGGCGGACAAAGCTCTGGCCGGCAAAGTGAGGGAGAACGGTCATCCTTTTATCGAGCATCCTCTCGGAACGGCTTCGATTCTGGCAGGTTCTCTGCAGTACGATGCCATAATGGCAGTGTTTCTGCATGAGGCCATCCGTTTCGATGGTGAGGCGGCGCAGCTGCCATTCACTGCATTTCCTCCGGAGGTGTGGAAGATGGCAGAGGCACTGAATCACATAGCCGCCATCAAACCTAAGGATACCCATCTTGAAGCGGAAAATTACAAACGCTTGATAGTCAATTATTCGAAGGATCCGAGGGTGATCGTTGTAAAACTCGCCGACAGGCTTGATGTGATGAGGAACGTAAAACTCCTCCCCAGAACCTCTTTCGAACGTAAGGTGACAGAGACCATACTGCTCTATGTCCCTCTGGCTCATCAGCTTGGTCTGTATAAAATCAAAAGCGAACTGGAGGACATATATTTCAAGTGTGCGGAACCGGAGAGATACCGTGAAATAACAAATCTGCTCAAGGCCACTGAGCGTGACCGCGAAAAACTGACGGAGTCCTTCATCAACCCCTTGAGCGAACGGCTTGCCGCGGCAGGAATAAAAGCGAGGCTGAAGAGCAGGACTAAAACGGCTTATTCCATTTACCGGAAGATGCATAAGCAGGGAGTGCCTTTCTCACAGGTGTATGATATTCTGGCCATACGCATTATCATAGACTGCCCCCTTAATGAGGAAAAAGATATGTGCTGGAGAGCTTATTCGCTTGTTACTGAAGAGTATATACCCGATACGAGCAGACTCCGGGACTGGATTACAAATCCCAAGAAGAACGGTTACGAATCACTTCACATAACAGTCAGTGATGATAACGGTTCCTGTGTCGAGATTCAGATAAGGACGGAAAGAATGGATATCGTGGCGGAGAACGGTGTAGCGTCGCACTGGTCTTACAAGGGTTTGAAGAGGGAAGGGGAACTGACCGACTGGCTGGCCGTCGTCAGGCATAATATGGAGTCTTCTGACCATAATGATTATGAAAATCCCGTAGGGGTAATGAAAAATGAGGTTTTCGTATTTACTCCGGATGGAGAACTGCGCAGACTTCCTGCAGATGCCTGCATACTTGACTTCGCTTTCGACATTCATTCGAATTTGGGGCTGCGCTGTTCGGGGGCGCTGGTGGATGGGAAACCGGCATCCATAAAGGATAGAATGAAGACCGGTTCCGTCATATCCATAATCACTTCCAAGAATCAGAAACCATCGGCGGACTGGTTGAATTATGTGGTGACGTCCAAGGCCAGAAGTAAAATCCGTCAGAAACTCCGTGAGGAGGAACTGACCAAAGTGGCTGCAGGGAAAGAGCTTTTGAACCGTCGTCTGAAGAATTGGAAACTGGAACTTTCGGATGAGAACCTGGCTGCCCTGTGCAAGAAATACAAACTCAAGACCATACACGAATTCTTCGCCGCAGTTGCTGATGAAAGAATCGATGTGATGGATGTCAAGGATTATCTCACCCGTAAGGAAGATACCCCTCTTGCTCCCGAACAGAAAAAATATTCTGACCGCATCGATGAGTCTGACGCCAAGGGAGACTATCTGGTCATAGACGGCCATCTGGGCAATATAGGATACAAGATGGCCAAGTGCTGTAATCCCATATATGGAGATGAAGTGTTCGGATTCGTCAGTATCAAGGAGGGAATCAAGATTCACAGGATGTCGTGTCCCAATGCGGCCCGTCTGTTAGAGACTTACCCTTACCGCATACAAAAAGTCCGATGGCGTGAGAATGCCGTCAACGGCAAGTTCCAGACTTCGCTGAAGGTAATCGTGGAGGAGGCATCGGTTTATGCATCCGTTCTTACTGCGGTGAATGCTTTTATGGTGGCTCTCCGCTCCTCTTCGCTTGTTCCGCGCACAGGGCGCAATTCTTCCGAATTCGAGATTCGCATTCAGCTTCTGGTTTCTTCGAATGCGCAGTTGGATAAGATACTTTCAGCTCTTAAAAGGACTCACGGCGTGATTTCCGCCGGCAAAGCCGTCGAATAAATCTTGTCAGGTTTCAATATTCAGTGTAGAGGAGTCTTACCGATGCTGGGACTACCTTTGACGGGTGTCTTGAATATGATTTTCAGGGAGCGATTGTGTTACAGTAATGGTGCCGAAAGGAGAAATCTTGATATCACGGCTTTCTGATATGCATTCGACATGAATGATACCACCCTTTCCGTCACATTCATTCAGTCTGATGAAGAAGCCGTCAGTTTCGGTGTAATCGGCCATAGTCACAGTAGCTGCTGATGTATTGAGCTTTATCCAAGATGCCGATGTGGGAAGAGCTTCTGCATGGGTCGCATCGTTTCCGGTACATTTTCTGAGGTAAACGGGGGTGGCCAGATTCCGGATGGATGCTCCTGTGTGCGCATCGCTCCAGTCACCTTCCCAAGTTCCGAGGATGATGGTGTGATGGTATTTCCCGTGGAACGGCTCTGCATACCAAGCGGTCTTGTGAAGGGTAGAAGTGGGGGTGGGGTATTCTATTCCGAGGTCTTTCGCAGGACCTGAGGTGGTGGAGGCACCGAGATATACGGTAATGTCACCTTCATCTGCGTTGACAGTCATTCCCTGTTCTCCGCTTCGGGCACTGACCATCAGACCGTAAGTTTCTTTCTGGAAGATGCAGGTGCTCAGCGGACATAGGTGAGATGTCCCGTCGAAGTCCAGTGTCGCTATTCCATAGGGCATGTCGTAGGAAGGAATCCCTTTTCCGAATGTGGATATTTTGAGATTGAGTCCTCTGGGATCGAATGTGCTTTCGTGAGACCGGGCCGCTTCTGCACAGCGGACAAGAGTCGGATGGGGAAAATCGAAATCCATATCCACCACCACTCTGCCGTTAACGATGGAAACGGTCTGGCGCAGGTGTACGAGCCAGTCGGGCTGTCTGTCGATTCGGAGCTGGGGATAGATGCCTTCGCGGACCGATGTGCGGACGGGGCCGTAGGACTCCGATTCTCTCCAGTTTTCTGTACCCGTGGTATCGTTTCCGTGAATCTGTCCCAGAAATCTGATGTTGAATTCATCGAGACTCAGGATATATGTCCTGCCATGGTCGTTGACCTCGATTATATTTCCCTTGGCACGGACGGAAATGTTCCCGGATGAAATGCTGTCGCCTTCTTTCCAAATGGCGCCTGTCTCCGGTTTCCTGGCTTTGGTTCCGAATACGCAGTATCCGTATGAGGGAAGTTCCGCCAAAAATTCGGTTTCGTATCCGTCTTGACTCCATTTCGAAGAGGATGGCAGGATTTGACCACTGGTGTAGTCATACACATCGAGGGGAGTTTCTGATTTTATCGAAAGCAGCGTGGTTCTGTCCGCTTCCATATTGGCCGCTACATAATATGACTCATATCCTTTGAGATTCATTTAAGAGGCCAGAGCTGACAGCCCCAGGTCTATGAGTTCCCTGCTGCGGCTGCTGGATTCAGATAGCGAGGCCATTCTTTCGCGCCGTTTTTCATAGAGGGGATACCATCCTTTCGCATCGCTGTTTACGGCCCAGAGAAGAAGATTCTCTGCTCTGCTGAGCAGTGTGATTTTTCCGTCTCTGGCGAGGAATCGGGATTCGATGGAAGGATACAGGTCGGCTCTTTCGATGTTCCATGTGACCGGGTCCATCTCAGCGGGGCGTGCGCTTTCTTCAATGGGTATGTCACAGGCGGTGATACCGCTGCGACGCAGCAGGGCGTTGAAGATTCTCGCCGCGCGGAAATCTTCCATAGCTTTGTTGGTGAAGTCCTGAACGATGATGTCCAGAGGATCGGCTGTCCATCTGGAATAAGTCCCGCTGATGAGATTTCGGGCTTTGGCTCCGTGTCCCACGCTTCTTTCACCCTTGATTCCGAATTTGGAAATGTAATCCTTGACAGTTATCCATTTGGCTTCGACGTCAGGATGGGAAGCGTTGAATTTGACAAGGTCGTCATAGGCACTGACAAAAGACTGTGGAATTTCATAATCTTCTTCGATGAGAAGGAGACTGTTTCCCGGTGCCTGTTCCAAACGTGAGAGAAGTTCTCCTCCGTGTCTGGTGATGGGAACACAGACGGTTCTGCTGCCGTCTGAGCCTATCAGACTGAAAGGATACCAGTCATCCTGTGCGGAGGTGATGACCGGAACCCAGGAAACATTCGCGTGTGAGAGAATCCACGGGAGCTGGGAATGATATGCTCTTTCCTGGAGATAGAATCCGTCTGTTTCTTCTCCGATGCAGTCTTCCACGATTCTGGTTCCAAGCCATGCGCAGCGGTAATTCGTCTCTCCGTCCATATTGACGTTCACCGGCTCCGAATAGAAAGTGCCGGTGAAATTGAGCTGTCCGCGGCGGTGTATAGTCATAGCGTGTTCCAAAACCTGTGGAGCGCATTGCTGCAGAGAAC
>JAGHUZ010000124.1 GCA_018064575.1 Candidatus Minthomonas equi | reverse complement strand
GGGCTGTGCGTGACTTCCGGTACCATCCGCCGTTCCCAGAAGGACTGTATAGAAACCTACAAGCGTGTCGCTGCAGGAATGATAGGAGATATCATTTCTGCTCACGTGGTTCGTTTCGGAGGAAAACTGTGGCATAGAGCCAGACAGACAGGATGGTCCGATATGGAATATATGCTTAGGAACTGGCCGAATTTCTGTTGGACTTCCGGCGATTTCATCGTAGAACAGTTTATCCATGAAATCGATATGATGACTTGGTTTATGGGTGATAAGCATCCGATTATGGCCCAGGCTACCGGTGGACGCGCAAGGCGTGTGACAGGGGATATGTTCGACCAGATAAGTGTGGAGTATGTATATGACAATGGTCATCGCGCCCACTGCACATCGAGACAGATTGGCGGATGTGATAATGACTTCTGTGTGCATCTATATGGTACCAAGGGTTATACGAACTGCTTTGATACCATATTCGATTTGGACGGAAATGTTATTTGGAAATATCCTGCACCCAAACCTGAGGACGCAGACCAGTCTATGGCTGTTCCCAATCCCTATGTCGAGGAGCATATCCGTCTGGTTCGTGCTATACGTGAAGGCAAGTGTATAAATGATATGGAAAAGCACGTGCAGTCTGTAATGATAGCCCTTATGGGAAGGATGTCCGCCTATACAGGTAAATTTGTGAAATGGGAGGATGTCGTGGCCTCCAAGGAAAAACTCGGACCTGATATCTACGAATTCGGTCCGGTTCCTATGGTTCAGGAAGTGGTTCCGGCTCCGGGGGAGGAGTATCAGTTATAAACTTCAACATTTTATTTGATAATATGAAACGCAGAGATTTTCTGAAATATTCGGCTATGACTGCCGGTGCCATATCTCTGGCACCCTCCTGTATGTCATCGAATTCGAAAAAACAGTCGGACGACATCGGTCCGGATTTGGAATCGACGACTCTTGAAAATCCGGTCCCTATGAAGAAATCGATTATGTGGGGAACCGTCTCGCTCAAGAACCTTTCTTTCGCAGATGCGTGCCGTATAGTAAAGGCTGCCGGTTATGACGGTATCGAACCGGGAAGTCATATGGACAGAGCCGAGGTTATTGACGGGATGGCAGCCGTCGGCTTGACGGCATCAAGTGTATGTAACAGTCAGCATTGGAATCTCCTTCTTTCCAGTCCTGATGCCAGCGTCCGCAGTGAAGGCATCAAGGCGCAGATAAGGGCGATGGAGGATGCCAAGGCTTACGGTACCGATTCCGTCCTGCTGGTACCCGGAAGGGTGGATGCCGATACCAGTTACAGGGACTGTTGGAAACGCTCTACGGAGTGCATCAAAGAACTTGTCCCTGCCGCTGAGGAAATGAAAGTGAACATTTGCATTGAAAATGTCTGGAATAATTTTCTTCTGAGTTCGGTGGAGGCCAGAATGTATGTGGAACAGTTTTCAAGTGAGCGGGTCGGATGGTACTTTGACTGCGGGAATATCTTGAATCTCGGGTGGCCCGAACAGTGGATAGAAATATTGGGAGCCCATATAAAGAGGGTGCATATCAAGGAATTCGACAAGACTCTTGCTGATAAAGAAGGACGATGGAAAGGATTTTCCGTGAAACTGGCTGACGGTGAGGTGAACTGGAAGGCTGTTATGGCCGGGCTTCGGAAATACTATGCAGGGGGATGGCTTACTACTGAACAGGGGCCTGCTTCTACTCCGGAAGAAATTGCCGATTTGGCTTCCAGACTTGATGGAATAATGAAACTATGAGTAACTTGCTGATACTTTTAACCGGAGCCCTTCTTAACTGGACAGTAGCTGATGGAGGCAAGATGGCGGAAAGGGTTGAATTGTCCCCGTGTGACGGTGCCATCGAAAAATTGTCTTTGAGCCGGGACAGAATTCTGTCGATGAATGCTGTCCGTTTGGATATCATTCCCGATTTCGCTTGGGCTGTCAAAGGGGAAGAAGGCTATTGGTTTTCCCCTTACGGTGTTTATGGTGAGTATGACAGGGATAACGGCACTTTTTTTGCCGGAAGCGAAAGGATGTGTATGCCGATGTTCGGGTGGTCGAATAGGAAAGGGGCTTTTCTGGCTATTGTCACGTCTCTGAAATATTTCGTAAGGGAAACTGTAAATGTGGAGAACGGTAAATATTCCATCGCAGCCACCCTTGAGAAAGCCCTTTGTCAGGAACCGTACGAAGACCTTGTGATAGAATATCACAGACGAGACTCCGGGACACCGTATGCGTCAATGGCTGCCATCTACCGCCGGTATCAGCTTGAACGTGGAAGTGTCAAGCCGATGAAGGAGCGCTTCGCGGAGAACAAGGTGCTTGAAAAAGCGCTTATGGCTCCAGAAATCCGAATCCGTCAGGCGTGGAAACCTGTCCCCAGTCCGATTATGCATCAGGCTCCGGAGAATGAACCTGAAGTCAAGGTGGCCGTTACATTTGACCGTCTCAAGGATATTGTGAACGAACTGTCTGCACAAGGTGTGAAGGATGCTGAACTTTGCCTCGTCGGGTGGAACATCGGAGGACACGACGGCAGATGGCCTCAGGTATTCCCGTCGGAACCAAAACTGGGAGGCGATGAAAAGCTTAGGGACGCCATACGCTATACCATAGACGCAGGATATCTGATAGTGCCTCACGGAAATTTCCACGAGGGATATACGATATCTGAAGATTGGGACGGAGAATGGACTATGAAGGATGAAAACGGTTTCATCCTTCCCACCAGACACGGCAAGGTTTCGTGGGGTGGAGGGAGACCATATCATATGTGTCCACAGCGTGCGTACGAAAAATTTTGTACCAGGGATATTCCGCGGATGGCCGCCTTCGGATTCAAAGGTGTCGGCTATTTTGATGTAGTCACCATTTGTGAACCGCAGCCGTGTAAAGACCCCCGTCATCCATGCACTCCCGCTGACGGAGTTTAATATTGGGGAGCGTGTGCCGCCATATCTCAGCGTGATTTGGGCGGGTTCTCGAGTGAAAGCAGCAATGATTATTTCGCCGGAAACCTCGATTATGCCCTCTATGCCTATTACGGTGACCCGGCGAGAATCGAGAGAATGTATTCTGACGGAACGGGGATAGCAAAGACTGTAGTGCCGATTTGGCAGATAGTTTATAATGGAATCATTACATCGAATCCATTCACCATCACGATAAATCCGACTATCAAGGACCGGAAGACACAGTTGAAGGCCATAGAATTCTCAGCCAGACCATCGTTCTATTTTTATTCCAAGTTCAAGTCCAATGGAGACAGCTGGATGGGTAGGGAAGACCTCGGGTGCGCTACGTATGAGGAACTTAAATGGTCGGTATCCAAGATTAAGGAGGCGTATGATGTCTATATGAAACTCAAACACCTTCAATTGGAATTCATTACGAATCACACTGAACCCGAGCCCGGTATCAGGTGTACTTCCTACTCCAACGGGCAGAAAATCATCGTCAACTATAATGATAAGCCCGTGAATGTGGATGGAGTGGAGGTTCCGGCGATGGATTACGTTCTTCTTTGAGGTGTTAATGATATAATCCAAAAGCGGGATGAAAACGTCAAGTTGTTTTCATCCCGCTTTTGGATAGTCTCCGATTCCGGATTATTTGATCGTGAGGTAGTGCGGACCGAAACGTTCGAAGGCTGCTCTGTCCAATGCTTCGCGGAGGTCGGGATGAGCCACGCTGATAATGGCTTTGGCACGTTCTTGAAGTGATTTTCCGTAGAGATCGACTGCACCGTATTCTGTGACGAACCAGTGGATGTGGTTACGGGTGGTTACCACGCCGGCACCTTCGGTAAGTGTGGGGGCGATTTTCGAGATGCCTTTATTGGTGACAGATGGCATAGCGATGATGGCCTTCCCTCCTTCTGACAGGGAAGCTCCGTAAACGAAGTCGATTTGTCCGCCTACGCCGGAGTAAAATTTGGTTCCGAGGGAGTCTGCGCAAACCTGACCGGTGAGGTCCACCTGAAGGGCTGAGTTGAAGGCAGTCACCTTGGGGTTCTTGGCGATAA
>JAGHUZ010000234.1 GCA_018064575.1 Candidatus Minthomonas equi | reverse complement strand
TAGCAGTGGTTATAGCAGTGGTCGCAGTGGTGGCGGATTCAGTGGAGGCGGCTATAGCGGAGGTGGCGGAATGACACGCGGCGGTGGCGGCGGTCGCAGGTAAATTTTTGTTTATTGGAATTTCGGACAAAATGAAAGTTCATCATAAAATTTCATCAATAATCCTGTCGTGTCTCTTATCGACAGGAATTTACGGGCAGACCATTCACGATGCACTCAGGTTCTCACGTACCGATTTGTATGGGACAGCCCGTTCTCTGGCGATGGGGAATGCGTTTACTGCCATCGGCGGTGATGTGGGTGCTCTCAGTGTCAATCCGGCGGCATCAGGTGTTTATCGTCACTCCGAATTCGTGGTGACTCCGGGTATCGACACATATACTGGAACTTCGGATTATATGGCATCATCATCAAAAGGGTCTAAAACAAGATTCTGTCTCGGAAGCATCGGGGTAGTGGGGTACATCCCCACCGGACGCAGGACAGGGTTGCTTAACGTCAATTGGTCGGTGACCGGTAATCAGACGGCGGGTTATGTTTCAGGAACGAGCGTCACGGGATTGGATGCCACTTCCAGCTGGCTGGCCTCAAAAGCTCATCAGGCCAGTATGGATGGATACTACAGCGACAGGTTGAGTTATACATCCGGTGCTCCCTGGGATATCAACGGTGCATACCAGTCCTGGCAGATAAACAATTTCCCGAAGGGGCAGGCTCCTGACCCCCAGGAAACATATTATCTGGCGAATACCGAGAATCTTGATTTTTCTCGTCCTCTCGGATATCTGGATCACATGTATTCCAGAAATTCCTGGGGATATACCTACGATATCGTAGCCAATGTATCTGCCAACGTGGACAACAAGCTTTTCTTCGGTGTAAATCTTGCATTCCAAAGTATTTATTACACCGACAGCGAGTTTTTCCGTGAACAGGCTGTCGATAAGTCCGAATTCGAGACAGGGTTCGAGTATATGAGTTATTCATATAACAGAACTACCCGCGGCCTGGGGTTCAAAATGGCAGCAGGAATCATTTATAGACCTTTTGCAGGTCTCAGTATCGGGGCATCGGTTTCCACTCCGACCTGGACGAAAATGCGGGATTTCTGGACTCAGGACATAAAAGCTTTTTCGGAAGGATACAGGGATAAAGAGCAGAGTTCCCTTTCTCCTGAAGGCGACTGGTCATATAAGATGACAAATCCGTTCCAGTGGAACTTAGGGCTTGGATATACCATAGGACAGAGAGCAGTCATTTCGGTAGATTATTCGAATACGAATTACTCGAACGTGGTTTTCAGGACGCTTGACGGGCCTGCCGGTAACTATGATATGCTGAATGATGCGATAGGGATGATTTTCAAGTCTTCACATTCAGTCCGTGCGGGACTTGAAGTTCGGGTGACTAAGGGTGTATCTGTAAGGGGCGGATATAATTTGAAAACATCTCCCGTGCGGTCAGAAGTGTTGGATATGAACTATATTTACGGTGATGACGTGGAAAGGTATTTCCACGGACAGAATACGCAGTCGTGGTCTGTCGGAGTCGGTTATCGCAGCGGCAGTTTCTTTTTCGATGTGGCTTTCCAGCGACAGATTGAAAGTATAAGCGAGTACAAGTTGTTCGCCGATTATTATGATTTGCGGAAGACGGATATAGCCGGGGGAACGATTTATACCAGAGACGGAGATTTTGTTCAGGCACCAATGGTGACGGAAAGGTTCAAGCCGTGGAAACTCCTTGTATCTATAGGTTTCAAGTTCTAGGATTTAGAATATCAGTTTATGTTCAAAGTAGTAAAACGCAGGATGCTTACCTCCAATATATGTTTGCAGGAGGTTGAAGCTCCGAGAATAGCCGGCTCAGCGCAGCCGGGTCAGTTCCTGATAGTTCGCGCCAGAGAAAAGGGCGAGAGAGTACCGCTGACCATCTGCGATTATGATAGAGAACGTGGTACGGTGACCATAGTGACACAGATTATCGGTGCATCTTCCAGACAGATAGCGGCTGTTGAGGAAGGTGGATTTTTTCTGGATGTCGTAGGACCACTTGGGCAGGCTTCCGATTTTATGAAAATGCCCGTGGAGGAGTTGAAGGACAAGCGTTACGTGTTCATCGCAGGAGGTCTCGGTACTGCACCGGTCTATCCTCAGGCCAAATATCTTTACGAAGCGGGGGCTTCCGTGGATATTATTATGGGTGCCAAAACTGCCGATTTGATAATACTTGAGGACAAGATGTCTCAAGTGTGTGATAATCTGTACATCTGTACTGATGACGGTTCGAAAGGAGAGAAAGGGCTTGTGACGCAGATTCTCAAGAACCTGCTTGATTTAGGGGAGAAGTATGACTGTGCCGTGGCCATAGGACCTATGATTATGATGAAATTCGTCACTCTCACTGCCAAAGATTATAATCTGCCTTTGACAGTCAGTCTCAATACCTTGATGGTGGATGGTACCGGAATGTGCGGTGCCTGCCGCGTGACCGTGGGCGGAAAGACCAGATTCGCCTGTGTGGAGGGACCGGAGTTCGATGCCTATCAGGTCGATTTTGATGAGGCAATGCGTCGTCAGGGAATGTACAGGCCTCAGGAAGTGGAGGCTGATCATAAATGTCACATAGGATTACATTAGTATTATGGCCAATAAAATTCCGAGAGTTCCGGTGAGGGAACAGAATCCTCAAGTCCGAGCAAAAAACTTTGATGAGGTATGTTATGGATATGACGACAGCGAAGCTGCCCTTGAAGCTTCGAGGTGCTTGAATTGCGCCAAGCCAAAATGTATGGAGGGATGCCCTGTCAACATACATATTCCTGAATTCATACGCCATATAGTGGACGGTGATATTCCTTCTGCAGCGCGTGTTATCGCCGCAGACAGTTCCCTGCCCGCAGTTTGTGGACGTGTGTGCCCGCAGGAAACGCAGTGCGAGGGGAAATGTATTCTCGGGGTGAAGGGTGAGCCTGTGGCAATAGGCAAACTCGAAAGGTATGTGGCCGATTGGAGCCGTACGAACGGGTTTCGCTTTGTGGACCAGGCTCCTGCCAACGGGAAAAAAGTGGCTGTCGTGGGAAGCGGCCCTTCGGGACTGGCCTGCGCATCCGACCTTGCCCGCCTGGGCTATGATGTGACAGTATTTGAGGTGCTTCACAAGGCTGGAGGCGTCCTGCAGTATGGTATTCCCGAATTCCGTTTGCCGAAAGATTCCGTGGTAGCTGCCGAGATTGAAAACGTTCGCGCATTGGGTGTGAAGATAGAAACGGATGTAGTGGTGGGGAGAACAGTGACGGTGGATGAACTTCTCGAAAAGGAACATTTCGATGCCGTGTTCGTAGGTTCGGGCGCAGGTCTGCCTAAATTTATGGGAATCCCCGGGGAAAACCTTAACGGTGTATTTTCCGCCAATGAATTTCTGACGCGCAATAACTTGATGAAGGCATACGATTCCGAGTATGATACTCCTATATACGTGGGACGCAGGGTGGCTGTCGTGGGGGGAGGAAATGTGGCGATGGATGCCGCCAGAACTGCACTTCGTCTGGGGGCTGAGGTTTCTGTGGTTTATCGCAGGACGGAGAAGGAATTGCCTGCCAGGGCTGAAGAAGTCCATCACGCGAAGGAGGAGGGGATACAGTTCCTTATGCTTACAAATCCCGTCGAGGTGCTTGGGGATGAGAAAGGCTGGGTAAAGGGGCTCAAATGCGTGAAAATGGAACTTGGCGAGCCGGATCAGTCCGGTCGCAGA
>JAGHUZ010000229.1 GCA_018064575.1 Candidatus Minthomonas equi | reverse complement strand
TGACATCCTTGGACATCCAAAGACCAGCGTATCCACCTATGTTGGCATATCCGCGCAGTTTCTTTCCGCCAAAGGAAAAACTGGCCATCAGCGGAATATCCAGATAGGTGTTTCTATAGCGATACTTATCCTTTATTACGCTGTAGGTGTCATTAAAATTGCGCCACTGCATATGGACATCCATTCTTATGCCAAGCCAGTCGAGGAAATTGTACTGCCCTGTCAAACCAACTACACCGCCGGGAACAGTCGTGCGTGTACGGGCATAATCGTATCCGTACCGGATGCTCCTTGAACACCAATCCGCTCCACCATAAAGCCCGACTCGCCATTGAGCCGACATATCTGTCAGACAGAACGTCAGAAGAAATAATGAAAGTAATATTTTTCTCAAATACTCTTCCAGAGGTTAGTCATATCTTCCAGGGTCTTGCCCTTGGTCTCGGGAACGAGTTTCCATACGAACCATGCAGCGGCCAGGCACATCAGACAGTAGAAACCGTAGGTTGCGGACGGACTCCAACTGTACATAGGGACAAATGTGCTTGAAACTGCGAAGTTCGATATCCACTGGGCTGCGACAGCGATGGCCACGGCAGCTCCACGAATGGTATTCGGAAAGATTTCCGAAATCAGTACCCAGCAGATGGGACCCCAGGAGAACATAAACGATGCACTGTAAACCATTACACTGATGACTCCTATGAATCCGGGCAGTCCGGGCAGAACGTCAGCCAGACATACTCCCAGTGCTCCGATGGCCATACCGATGGAACCGGTAATCAGGAGTATTTTACGGCCTATCTTCTCTACGGTGAAAATGGCCACAAGTGTAAAGCTGATATTGATGATGCCCATCAGAACGGTCTGCATCATAGGATTTCCCATTCCCATCGATTCGAAGATGCGCGGGGCGTAATACAGGACGGCATTGATTCCGACGACTTGCTGGAATACACTCAGCATTATCCCTACGAAGATGACCATCCATCCGTAAGTCAGGAGTTTCTCCTTTTTTTCGCTTACGGTCGATTTTATCTGTCCTAGGATTTCTTCAGCCTTGGAACGGCCGTTGATTTTCGAGAGAACTGCTATCGCCTTGTCATCCCTGCCTGTCATAGCCAGATATCTGGGAGTTTCGGGAACGAGGAGTTTGAAGATGGAGAATAATGCCGCAGGAAAACACTCGCTGCCGAACATCAGCCTCCATCCGGTGGTTACGCTCCAATGACCGTCAGCGGCAAGTGCATCGGTATTGATGATGGTGCTGAGTCCTTCTGCAAGGCTTTCCATCTTAGGGGCGATGTGGTCACCGAGAATCACAAGATTTACGAAATAGACTACCAGCTGCCCGAAGATGATGGCGAATTGATTCCAGGAAACCAGTTTGCCGCGTTTGTCGGCGGGGGATATTTCTGCTATATACATAGGGCAGATGGCCGAAGCCATACCCACTCCTATCCCTCCAAGTATCCTGTATAGGTTGAATGCTGCCAATAGGGATACGGTAGGTACTCCTTTTTCGAAGAAAAGAAATTCGGGACAGTAAGAACCCGCGGCGGAAAGGAAGAAGCAGATGCCTGCTATGAACAGGCTCTTCTTTCTTCCGAACCGCCCGGCAAACAAACCTGACAGTGCACTTCCGATTATGCAGCCGAGAAGAGCACTGGAGCAGGTGATGCCGTGGAGTATCTCTGTATATTGAAAGCCTTCCGCACTCAGAAAAAATGCCTGAAGCCCTTTTTCCGCACCGGAAATGACAGCTGTGTCATATCCGAAGAGAAGACCGCCGATGACAGCGACCAATACGATGTAGGACAAGTAAAAACCTGAACCTTTGTCTTTCTGATTCATATCAGCAGTACATATTTACGATGGCCTCGTAAAGTTCCTGTTTTCCGCTGGTCTGAGCAGGTTCTCCGTGTTTCTTTCCGTATTCGTAAACTTGTTCCAAAGTGAGTTTTCCTTCTTCGAAAAGTTTGCCTTCACCACTGTCGAATGATGCATAACGTTTGGCGACCATATCCTTTATCGGAGATTTTTCAAGAAGTTCGGCAGCATTTTCAAGAGCTCTTGCCATAGCATCCATAGCGGAGATGTGAGCTATGAATATATCATCGAGGTCGGTGGAATTACGGCGTGTCTTGGCATCGAAGTTTGTGCCTCCGTCTTTGAAGCCTCCACCGCGGATAATCTGCATCATGGCCTGAATCAGGTCGAAATTGTCAATGGGGAACTGGTCGGTGTCCCATCCGTTTTGATAGTCACCCCTGTTGGCGTCTATGCTGCCGAGCATACCGGCATCTACAGCGCAGGCCAGTTCATGCTCGAAGGTATGTCCGGCAAGATTTGCGTGGTTTACCTCTATATTTACTTTGAAGTCTTTGTCAAGTCCGTTGTCCTTCAGGAAGCCTATTACCGTTTCGGTGTCGAAGTCGTATTGGTGCTTGGTGGGCTCCATCGGCTTGGGCTCTACGAGGAAGGTTCCCTTGAAGCCTTTCTTGCGGGCATAATCGCGGGCCATTCCC
>JAGHUZ010000280.1 GCA_018064575.1 Candidatus Minthomonas equi | reverse complement strand
TCATCAGTATCCGGCCATGCCGCTGAAGACAGTCCGAACGGACCTATGCCGACAGGGTAATAGAGTCCCCGGCAGTTCAGGAGTTCCCGGGCATAAGTCCTGCCCTTCTCCATATAATCGAGGATGGGTTGGTCATAATTCTCCGTCAGAGATATGTGATTGCTTGAAAAGCAGCCCCAGTACGGGGACTGATAATTATAGTTCAAGTGATAATCACCGGCCCACGCAGTTTCTTCGCTGCAGATGAACGGTCCCCATAAGCCGGGAGCAATTTTTCCCGCGCGGCTGCTGCAGGCGAGCAGATACTGGGACTGATAATAGTAGCGTTCCAGCCATTCGTCACCGATATCGATATGAGACAAATTCCAGAAGGCGGACCACCACGAACGATGTTCCTCCTTTAAAGCATCCATATCCTTATCCAGGCAGTTCTGCGCCTCACTTATCGCTTTCTGCTTCCAAGCCGGAGTATCGATGTTCGTATATACAGCCAACACAAGAGTTTCTTTCTTTCCGGGCTTCAATGTTAATGTTCCTGTGGTATGATTCAGAGCCAATGCTATATGGGAGTCCCATTGCAGACGGGGATTGTCGCAGAAACTTCTGGTCATCCAACTGCATCCTCCGTCCACACCCTGGCTGATGACTGATGTCAGAGGTCCGTCTTCGGTAGGAAGAAAAGCGATATTCAATGACACTTCCTTTTCGGAATCCAGTTCCACCACCACCTTATTGTCGGTGGCGGATACCCACGCCGTCACTGACAATTCATTCTCCGGCAGAGTGTATGTCGCCCTGATTTCTGCACTGCCGGGAAGCTGCTCGGCGTGATAGACTCCAGTGGAAATGATGTCGGAACTGAGTACCAATGCACCAGGAAGAGCCAGACCGCCCTCCGGATACGACTGCAGTGCACGCCAAAAGTCATTTTTCCCTATAAAAAATGTTATTCCATCTTCCGCAGTTTTCATCGTGAGACCGATATCGCCGTTTCCAGCCAGAGGGGCATCGGCTGTCTTGTCTGTGGGAATGTGGGCTGGCCATTCGGTAAATTCGGCCTTATGGATATCCAATTCGTCAAGAATGGGATGTCGGTGTGTAGAACAGCTATAGAAGAGCAATACTGCTGAAGCAATGTAATCGATAAGAGGGTGAAATAAAGCCATTGAAATAAACGTGATGTGATTATTTGGATAGAGTGCCTATCGCATTCCCTTGATACATATGCTGATAAGTGCCGTCTTTATCGTACGGCACCTGTAAATCCAGTTTGACGCCTTTCTGGAACAGCAGCACAAAATCGGAACCTCCCATATCAAACCATCCCATAAGGTCACCTTTTCTGACCACCGATTCGGGATGAAGATGGCTCTCAAAATTGACGGATGACACCTGCGACATACCGATGGGCAGTAGCGCCACAAGCCCGAATTCAGGGGTTTCAAGTATAATGCGGCCGCGAGTCTCAATCATCTGCCATCCCGGAGTCTCGCACTCAAGAATGTAATTGCCACTTTCCTTGTCCCAGACCGTAATGCCGCCGGCAGCATCGTCACCGGCGATCACTTCAATCTCCTTGATGGTGCCGCTTAATGG
>JAGHUZ010000245.1 GCA_018064575.1 Candidatus Minthomonas equi | reverse complement strand
AGATGCGGCACACGCGGCTTCGGATATGACCCGGTCTTCCGCCCCGAAGGGTACGACCTGACCTTCTATGGCGAGAATCAAATCACCCGGTCTGAGTCCCGCCTTGATGGCCGGAGAATCGGCATAAGGATCCGAAATCAGAACTTCCCCGCCAGGGGTTTTCTTGATAACCGAACCCACACCGCCATAGGTTCCGGTCGTGAGCATATTTAAATCATCCTCTTCCTCTTCCGGGATGAACACCGTATAGGGGTCCAGCGAAGCGAGCGCGGAATGTATTCCGGTTTCAATGAGAGAACCCACCTTTACCGAATCGACATATTCATTGGCGAGCGTACGCAATACGGCTGTGTGTATTTCGACCATCTTGGCGGCATCGAAACTGCGTGACTGTGCCCGGACCCCGGACATTGAAGCGGCGGTCATCAGCACAGCCGCCGAAAGGGATACGATTATTATCTTTTTCATATATAAATAAGAAGCTGCGTGAAATCAATTGCTGAAATTTCAGAAACTGTCGGCAGATTCTTACGAGTTCTGAACACAAAATTAGAATCTGTTTTGAAATAATTAATCTTTTTTCTTACGCATTTTTTGCGCCTTTGCACTTTCAGTTCGGTCACATAGCCAATGCTATGCTCCCTCACTTCAAGCACAAATCTATCAAAAAATATGCTATAATAAAATTCGTGAACCATTTCAAAACAGATTCTTAATTATCTTTGCAGAATAAGCATTAATAAAAAATAACCACGATATGCAAATCATTTTCGCCACGGGAAATCCGCACAAACTCCTCGAAGCGCAGGAAATTCTCGGTCCCGACTTCCAGCTCAGAACTCCGGCCGATTACGGCATCACCGAAGATATCCCCGAAACATCGGACACCATACGCGGAAACGCTCTTCAGAAAGCCAGATACATATTCCAAAAGACAGGTCTGCCCTGTTTCTCCGATGATACCGGTCTCGAAGTCGATGCACTCGGCGGTGCTCCCGGTGTCCATACGGCCCGTTATGCCGGTGAAGGCAAGAATTTCGATGATAATGTAAACAAACTTCTCTCCGAACTTCAGCACAAGGCCCCTTTCGAGCGGAGGGCCCGCTTTAGATGTTGTGTGGCCTTCATCGCGGAGGATGGGAGCGAAACGGTATTTGACGGAACCGTGGAAGGATTCATCACCGAGGGCAGATGCGGCACACGCGGCTTCGGATATGACCCGGTCTTCCGCCCCGAAGGGTACGACCTGACCTTCTCCGAACTCTCCCAGGAACAGAAAAACGCTATCTCCCATCGTGGTAAGGCGATGAGGGCTTTGGCCGCATATTTGAAAGAGCTTATTGATTTCTAAGTGCAGCGTTATGGAAAAATGCATAATTGCGGCTGTAGCCGCTGACGGAGCCATCGGACGCGGAAACCAACTCCTCTGGCACATCAGGGAAGACCTTCAGTTCTTCAAACGCACTACCCTCGGTTTTCCGGTAATTATGGGAAGGAATACCTGGCTGTCGTTGGGACGTCCCCTGCCTGGACGCACAAATATAATAGTATCCTCCCGTGGAGGTATAGACACACCCGAAGGAGTCCTTGTCGCAGCATCTCTGGAAGATGCCTTTGCCGCTTGTGGCAAAGGCAATACTCCTGAAGGCGCACCCAGCCCATCCCGATGTTTCATTATCGGTGGGGCGATGCTCTACCGTTCTGCCATCGCGGAAACCGACCGCCTTTTCATTACCCATCTTGAGGCCACAGCGCCTGATGCCGATGCCCGCTTCCCCGAAATCGACCCTGCCGTCTGGAGGCAGGAAGAGTGCTCCGAAACCTTCACCGACCGGGAAAACGGAATTCGCTTCCGCTTCGCGCAATACATACGCCGATGATAGTGCTCCATACCACAAGGTACGGAGACACCTCCCTCATTATTCACGGATACACCCGTGACAATGGGAGGGAGAGTTTCCTCCTTCGCGGAGTCGGGAAAAGTTCCAAAAAGGGGGACAAGCGCCATTCTACCGCCTTGCTCCACCCATTGAGCATTCTGGATGCGGTCACCACTGAAAACCGTTTGGGAAAAATCGGATACATCAGGGAATTCAGTTCCGCCGCCAGACTTGACAGCATACGCAGCGATATATCTAAAAGCGGTATTGCGCAGTTTCTCAGTGAATTCCTGTACAAATGCCTGCGGGAATCGATTCCCGACGCCCAGATGCACGATTTTATCGTCCGCTCCATCCTTACTCTGGAAACCCTTGAAAAACCATTCGCCAATTTTCACATACTGTTTCTGATGCGCTTCGCCGAAATCTCCGGCTTCCCTCCCGTCCACGGATTTGAAAAAGAATTCGACCCCTTCGACAGCGCACAGAAAGCGGTACTCGCCGCCATCTCCCACCTCAGCACCGAAGAAGCGATGAAACTCCCCCTTACGGGCAGTATGCGCAGTGATTTGAGTGAAGCGCTCATACAGTACATCGGCTTCCATCTGGGACTGCACCTCGAAATTCTCTCCTCCCGTGTACTGCACGCTATTTTTTCATAAATACTTGTTTATTAAATAAATGTTCGTATATTTGCAGCCCGCCAAAAATG
>JAGHUZ010000237.1 GCA_018064575.1 Candidatus Minthomonas equi | reverse complement strand
GTATAAGGGGAGAATAATTCATACAGCCGGCAGGGAACTGGCTCTTGAGATAGAGAAGAAAGGTTATGACTGGCTCATTAAATAATCTGATATACGCTCCGGTCACGGAACTCCAGAAGGAATTCAGATGCCGTGTGCCGATGAATGGGACGAGGCAGCTTTTTCTGGTGGACGGAGGCGTACAGGGTACTGGCAGGGAACTGAACATTTCCATTGCCGGAAGCGAAGCGATGGAGGAACTGTTGCAGGTAGTGGCGGTACGGACTGATGATTCTGCGCAGGAGATAGAATTTGCGGACAGTTTCAATTTCGGAAAAGGCTCTTCGGGGAAAATATTGCTCTGCTCCCACACCTTCTCGCACCGGGCTTTCAGGACCCACGAGAAGATTTCCATTTCTCTGGAGGAGGGAGCTTGTGCCGATTTTACCATTATGCAGAATGAACATAACGCGGCGAATCACGATACCGCTTATGATATTCGGATAGCTGCAGGAGGGAAATTGAAGATGACTTTTGTCACCCTGCACGGAGGTGTCATTTCGAATAAGGTGGATGTGTCGCTCAGTGGCACCCGTGCCGAATGTGAACTGAACGGACTTTATCTGATGGATGGGATGCAGAAAGTGGAGAACAGAATCTGTCTGAACCATCTCGTGCCGGAATGTACCAGCCGGCAGCTTTTCAAGGGTATTCTGGATGAAAAGAGTTCGGCGCTGTTCGATGGCTTGATAAAAGTCGTTCCTGATGCACAGAAGACAGAGGCTTATCAGGCGAATCATCACCTTCTCCTTTCTAATGATGCCAGAGCTGTGTCGCAGCCCCAGCTGGAAATCTATGCCGATGACGTCAAAAGTTCCCACGGGGCCACCAACGGCAGGCTGGATGAAGAACAGCTTTTTTATCTACGTTCCCGCGGAATAGCGCTCAAGGAGGCCAGGCTGCTCCAGCAGATGGCTTTCGCGGATGAAGTGCTGTCAGGAATTTCTAATGAGACCCTGAGGCGAAGAATGGCGGAGCTCATAGGGCAGCGTCTTCGCGGGGAATTTTCTGACTGCCGTAACTGTAGCAAGAACTGCTGTTGAAACTTGAAAACATTCTGGGGAAGAATAGGACCGCTTTTGTTAAAAAGTAGTTGAAATCTTCTCTTGTCCTGTCGGGGCAGTATGTCCTATTAGCGCTAACTTCGCAAAGTATTTCCCCCTGTCAAACACGGGGACAATAGATTGATATTAATTCATAAATAACTATATACTAATGACTTATACCTACGATGAAGCCTTGGCTGCAAGCAAGGAGTATTTCAAGGGTGACGAATTGGCCGCATCCGTGTGGATAAACAAGTATGCTATGAAGGATTCCTTCGGCAACCTGTATGAAAAGTCCCCGGAGCAGATGCATCGCCGCCTCGCTGATGAGTTCGCCAGAATAGAGGCGAAATACCCGAATCCTATGAACTCGGATGAAATCTTCGAACTTCTTAAGGATTTCAAATACGTAATTCCCCAGGGTGGTCCGATGTCCGGAATCGGGAACAATTATCAGGTGGCTTCCCTTTCGAACTGTTTCGTAATAGGACATCGTAATCCTGCCGATTCTTACGGCGGCATTATGAAAATAGATGAAGAGC
The DNA here is from genome assembly GCA_018064575.1 of Candidatus Minthomonas equi. Lineage (GTDB taxonomy): Bacteria > Bacteroidota > Bacteroidia > Bacteroidales > UBA932 > Minthomonas > Minthomonas equi. The sequence goes on along the minus strand of JAGHUZ010000237.1, from coordinate 3,993 downwards.
AGGTGCAGTTGATGAAGCGTCGTGGAGGTGTAGGTCACGATCTTTCTCACATCAGACCGTCCGGAACCCCCGTTCTCAACAGCGCCCTTAGTTCCACGGGTGTGGTGCCTTTTATGGAGAGATATTCAAACTCGACACGGGAGGTGGCCCAGGACGGCCGTCGCGGGGCCTTGATGCTTTCCATCTCCATCAAGCATCCGGATTCGGAATCATTCATCGATGCGAAGATGGAACTCGGCAAAGTGACCGGCGCCAATGTATCGGTAAAGGTGGAGGACGAGTTTTTGCGTGCTGCCTCAGTGGGAGACCGTATGTCCAGCAGTATCCCATTAATTCTGACCATCCGAAGATTTCCAAGGAAATCAATGCTTCCTCCCTCTGGAAGAAAATCATTCACAATGCGTGGAAATCGGCTGAACCGGGTGTTCTGTTCTGGGATACCATTCTCCGTGAATCGGTGGCTGACTGTTATGCTGATCTCGGATACAGGACCGTCAGCACCAACCCTTGCGGCGAAATACCTCTCTGTCCTTATGACAGCTGCCGTCTGATAGCCATCAATCTTTACAGTTATGTGGATAATCCCTTCACGGAACAGGCAAGCTTCAATACCGGACTTTTCAAGAAGCACGTCGCGATGGCTATGCGTCTGATGGATGACCTCATCGACCTCGAGATGGAAAAAATCGAAGCCATTCTGGCCAAGGTCAAGAGTGATCCCGAGGATGAGGATGTCAAGAGGGTGGAGATAGAACTCTGGGAAAAAATAAAGGAGAAATCTATGGGAGCCCGTCGTACAGGACTCGGAATTACCGGTGAAGGTGATATGCTCGCGGCTCTGGGTTATACCTACGGTTCGGACAAGTCCATAGAATTCGCTGCCAATACACAGAAGATGCTTGCTGTAGAGGCATACCGTTCTTCGGTGAATGTGGCTAAGGAGCGTGGTGCGTTCCCCATCTATAATGCCAGGAAGGAGGAGAACAATCCGATGATAAGCCGTATCCGTAAGGAGGATGAGGCTCTGTATGATGATATGGTGAGATATGGCCGCCGCAATGTGTCAATGCTGACCATCGCGCCTACCGGAACCACTTCCCTGATGACTCAGACCACTTCCGGCATCGAGCCTGTATTCCTGCCGTTCTACAAGCGCAGGAGGAAGGTTAATCCGAACGACATCAATGCCACTGTTTCATTCAAGGATGAAAATGGTGACTGTTTCGAGGAGTATTATGTATTTCATCATAATTTTCTGGTATGGTGTCAGGTGAACGGTTATGATGTGGAGGCGGTGAAGAAGATGAGTGAGACCGAAGTCGCCAAACTGGTCAGGAAATCTCCATATAATAAAGCCACATCGAACGATATTGACTGGGTCGCCAAGGTAAAGATGCAGGGACGTATGCAGAAATGGGTGGACCATTCCATCAGCGTGACCGTCAATCTTCCGAAGGATATCAGCGAAGAGATGGTGGCTGAAGTGTACAAGACCGCCTGGGAAGCAGGATGCAAGGGTATCACGGTATATCGTGACGGTTCCCGCACCGGAGTTCTGGTATCGGCTAAGGACGGAAAGCCAGGAAATGCCAAACCCAAGAAACGTCCCGAATCCCTTGATGCCGACGTTATCCGCTTCAAGAACGGAAAGGACGAGTGGATAGCATTCGTGGGCAAGTGGAACGGGAAACCTTATGAAATCTTTACCGGTCTTATGGATGACACCAGAAATCTTCCCAAGGGCATTACATCCGGTAAAATCGTAAAGTTCAAGGATTCTGAAGGCAATAAGCGTTATGATTTCCATTATGTGGACAAATACGGTTTCGAGAATGTCCTCGGTGGTATCTCTCATATGTTCTCACAGGAATATTGGAATTATGCAAAATTGATTTCGGGGGTTATCCGTAACGGAATGCCGGTGGTCGATATCGTCAACCTGGTGCGGAGCCTCAACCTCAATGAGGAGAGTATCAATACCTGGAAGAATGGTGTGGAACGTGCCCTTAAGCAGTATATTCCCAACGGCACCAAGGATGAGTCCGGAGCCAAGTGTGAAAAGTGCGGTTCCACGAATCTTGTATACGAAGAAGGATGTCTTCACTGTCAGGACTGCGGATACTCCAAGTGCGGGGGTTGATAAGATGAGTGTCGTCCTTTATCCGAATGCAAAAATCAATATAGGCCTCCGGGTGCTTCGTCGTCGCCCGGATGGCTTTCACGACATCGAAACGCTCTTCTGGCCCACTCAGGTTAAAGATATCCTGGAGGTCAGCAAGAGCGATTTTCTGGTTATGAGGAGATATGGACGCCGGTATCCGTCTGATGACAACGATTTATGTCTTCAGGCTTACCGACTTTTGAAGGAAGATTTTGATATACCCCCCGTCGCGATAGATTTGTTTAAGAATATTCCTCACGGAGCAGGACTTGGAGGTGGTTCTGCTGATGGCGCATTTACTCTGAAGGCGATTAACAAGCTCTTTTCGCTGGGACTTGAAAATGCCCAGCTTGCCGTATATGCGGCGAAGCTTGGAAGTGACTGTCCGTTTTTCATTTACAATGAGCCTATGATGGGAGAAGGTCGGGGAAATATTCTGAAACATTTCTCTGCCGGATGGGTGTCTTCATTCGTGGGAGACAAACCGAAGTACAGCATACGTATAGTCACTCCTTCCATACAGGTATCTACCGCGGAGGCTTACCGTGGGATTACGCCCTCGGAAGGCGGGGCCGGTCTGTATGAACAATTGTGTCGGATACCTGTTGAACATTGGCGTGGAATCGTAGTGAACGATTTCGAGAAAACCGTATTCGCGCAGTATCCCGAACTGGCCGCCGAAAAAGAAAATCTTTATCGTGACGGAGCACTCTATGCATCTATGTCCGGAAGCGGCTCCTCCCTCTTCGGAATTTTTCCCCGCTGGTGATAGTTTTTGAAATCTTTGTGCACTATGAATTTCGTTCATCTTCACGTTCACACGCAGTATTCCATTCTTGATGGGGCATCCAAGATAGATGACTTGCTGAAAAAGGCTGCGGAAAACCGTCAGCCGGCACTTGCTATTACCGACCACGGAAATATGTATGGTGCCAAGGAGTTTCTGGACAAGGCTGCGAAATTCAATGAAAATCGTCCTGACGGCGAAAAGGTGAAACCCATCGTCGGATGTGAAGTTTACGTGGCGGAAGGCAGCAGATTTACGAAGAAAGGACGTGAGGACCAGAGCTCATATCACCTGATACTGCTGGCCAAAAATATGACCGGTTATCATAACCTCATCAAACTGGTATCTCTGGCATATATCGAGGGATTCCACTATAAGCCGCGAATCGACCACGAACTGCTGGAACAGTATCACGAAGGAATCATCTGTTCTTCTGCATGCCTCGGGGGTGAGGTGCCTCAAGCCATTCTGGATGGCGAAATCGAAAAAGCGGAGGAAATCATCGATTGGTACAAGAGTCTTTTCGGGGATGATTATTATCTTGAGATAATGCGTCACGAGACAGATGTTCCCGGCGCGCCCGTCGACTGGTTCGAAAAGCAGGAAGTGGTCAATAAGGTGATTTTCGATTTGGCTCCCAGACACGGGGTGAAGATAATCGCCACCAACGATGCACATTTCGTAAGAAAAGAGGACGGTCCGGCTCACGACAGGCTCATCTGTTTGAGCACCAATGCTGATTTTGATGACCCGAAACGTCTGCGCTATACCCAGCAGGAATACCTCAAAAGCACTGAGGAGATGGCGGCCATTTTTGCCGACAGGCCGGATGCGCTGGCGAATACCTTGGAAATAGCTGACAAGGTGGAGGTCATCGACCTTAACCACGATGCCATCCTTCCCGTATTCCCATTGCCGGAAGGCTTTACGGATTCGAATGATTATCTGCATTACCTGACGTATCAGGGAGCGCATATGAGGTGGGGGGATGAACTTACACCCGAACAGGTGGAGAGGGTGGATTTCGAACTGGCCACTATCAGGA
>JAGHUZ010000061.1 GCA_018064575.1 Candidatus Minthomonas equi | reverse complement strand
TTCAGCGCCTCTGAAACCGCGAACCTGACCAAGGAGGAACGCATCTTATATGACCAGGCTATGATAACCAAAACTGACATAGAATACGGCAAACTCTACAGTTACAAGAAAGGGAAAGCCGAAGGATTGGCTGAAGGAGAAGCCAAGGGTCGAAAGGAAGGTCGGGAAGAAGGTAGAGAAGAGGGTAGAGAAGAAGGTCAGGAAGAGACTCAAAAAGAATTGGCAAAGAAAATGCTGTTCAAGGGAATGTCTGTTCAAGATATTTCGGATTTGACAGGAATGTCTGCCGAAGATCTGGAAGACTTGAAGAACTGATTTTCAGCCGTCAGTGCTGATGAGCAGAACAGACCCTCTACCCACGAACTGGCTGAAGATTCCCAACCGTAACACATCCGTCACCATAGTTCACAGACTGAAAAGCATCCGTCAGCAGGGCTTTGCCGAAGGCGTCACGCAGCCCTGAGTACAGATGCTTTTCAGGCTGCAATTGAAATTTCACGCATCGAAAAAATATAGAGGAGCCTGACCATAATTTGAAATTCAAATCACTGTCACAAATTTGATTAATTTTGTAAAAAATACTGCGTCTTATGAAAAAACTCCTAAGTATCATTCTGATTCTGACCTCTGCGACTGCGATGGCTCAGACATTTTCATCACCACTCGAAACAGAAAAGAAGCCTTGGACCGGCATTCCATTCTTTTCAAGCGATAACTATAAGTTCGTGGTTCTTCCGGACAAGACAGGCGGTGACGAAACTGGGGCATTCGAACTTGCCATAGAGGAAATCAACAGACTCGCTCCCGACTTTGTCATAAATGTAGGAGACCTTATCGGCGGATATTTTACAGATGTCAAATATTGTGAGCGGGACTGGAATGATATTCTCGGGCGTCTTAAAAAGCTCGATGCTCCGTTCTTTCTGGTGGGGGGCAATCACGATATGACCAATCAACTCCAGACAGATGACTTTATCAGCCGTTTCGGTGCGAACTATTACAGTTTCAATATAGGACCCGACCTCTTTCTCGTACTTGATACGCAGGAACACGGCGGACGCGATACCTCAGATGCTCAGGTGGAGTATTTCCGCAGCATACTTGGCCACTGGAACGGCCGCCACATTTATGTCTTTATGCACGCTCCCCTCTGGGCACCACAGAATCACGGAGGTTATGAATATATCGATGAGATGCTTCAAGGTCACCAATATACTGTCTTCAGCGGTCATACGCATCAGTATTATTACGAGCAGCGTGGAGGAATGGATTACTTCATACTGGCGACTGCAGGCGGTGATTCCGAACTCAGAGGACCTCTTTTCGGAGAATATGACCATATTATGCTTGTCTCCGCGAGGGATGGCAAGCCAGCCATCGCCAACATTCCCATCGGTTCACTCATTCCGAATGACATTGTGGACAGAAATACGATGCCACTCATACAATGGATGTCCTCAGGTCGCTATGTCAGAGCCCCCTATATAATGCTTGACTGCGCCACTCCAGCGGAATTCGAATTGGAACTTACCGTTTCCAATCCATTCGACACAGAAATGGAATTCGGCATAAACTTCGCTCCGCAGAAAGGTCTCGTGTTTTCAGAACCGGATATTACCGGGAAATTGACATCCAAGTCCGACAGAAAATATATGATAAAGGTAAAGAATCCGAATGGAGTCGAGCCTGAGAAAATCGTAGCCGGAATTTTTGCTCAATATGAAATCAAGGGAGTTCCCCAGAAGGCCACAGGTAAGCTTGCGATTCTCACTGACTGCGTCAGGACTGTCGCCAAAGGGGAGAAAATCACTCTCGCAAGCCGTGACCATTATGATATCGATGAAAGTTGGGACTGGCACGGACCCGATGATGGATGGTTTGATTTCGATGTAGAGTATGCAGGCCGTAATATCATCATCACCGTACACACTCACGATGATATCCGCGCACTTGACAAAGTCGAGATTTTACTTGAAAGCGGAGGAAAGAAATATACGGCTTCCTGCGAACCGGAGGCAGCATCTCTTTCAGTCCCCGTCAGCAGAATAAAGGATAATGCATTCTCTCTCAACGTAAAATTTACCGATAATGATGACCCCGAAGAGGGAGATCCTTCGGTTCTTTGGTGGCGCATTCCTTCCAGACCAAGTAGCTTCAAACTTGTTAAGTGATTATCATTGATAAAAAGAAACCTCCCAAGACTATGAAAAAACTATTTTTTATCGCATTTGCTGTCTCAGCTTTTGCCTGCACACAGTCGGACACCTGCGAAATTCAGGATTCAATAACCATCCACATTGACAGGAAAGGGGCTGACATCAATCCCGGTATGTACGGCATTTTCTTCGAGGAAATCAATCATTCCGGTGACGGAGGGCTGGTGGCGGAACTTGTCGAAAACAAGAGTTTCGAAGATTTGGAAATTCCCGAAGGTTATCACGTAGAAGGTGACCGTATCATTACCCCGTTACAATATCATCACACCATAGGGAAAATGGTAAGAGGCGAATACAGATGGACCACTGAACCTGTTCCTGGATGGCAGCTTGAAGGTGCAGCGGCGATGTCTCTGACGAAAGCGGATCCGATGTTCCCATCAGCTCCTAACAGTCTTAAAGTTAACCTGACCGGTCAGGCTGTGTTGAAAAATGACGGTTTCTGGGGAATGAATCTGCAGCAAGGGAAAAACTATGAATTCCGTATTATAGTAAAGCCATGTGCCGGTACCGCTATCGTGGCCAGGCTTCTTTCTGAAAATGGAGATATACTTGCAGAAAATCCGATAAAAACTGGTTCCGAAGGGAAATGGAATGATGTAAGTTTTGTTCTCAGCCCCAAAGCCACTTCAGAAAAGGGCAGTCTCGCGCTTGCAATGGAAGGTAATGGAACAGTCAGTTTCGATTATGTGTCTCTAATGCCGGAGGAAAGATATTCCTATAAGGGCGGAAAACTTCCGCTGCGGAAGGATGTTGCCGATATGCTTATCGGTCTGCACCCAGCATTTGTCCGTTGGCCGGGAGGGTGTGTGGTCGAAGGCATTTCCTTGAATAATCGCTACGAGTGGAAGAAGAGTCTGGGAGATTTGGCAGAAAGACCAGGGGAATATGACACCTGGGGCTATCATAACAGTTATGGTTTCGGATATCACGAAATGCTGTGTTTCTGTGAATCCATCGGTGCGGATGCGATGTTCGTATGCAACGTGGGCATTGGTTGTCAGGCCAGACAGGGAGACCTATGCGGCGAAAATGAAATTCAATTCTACCTTGACGATTGTCTGGATGCGATTGAATATGCCCTCGGACCTGTTGACTCCGAGTGGGGAGCGGTCAGGGCAAAAGCCGGGCATCCCGACCCGCTGCCGCTGAAATACGTCGAAATCGGTAATGAAAACAATGGGAAGGAGTATGAGAAACGCTACAACATTTTCCACAAAGCCATCAAGGAAAAATATCCTGAACTGATTCTGATTTCAAATTGCGGATTGGGCGGCATAGGCCTTATCGGGGAAACAAATATAATAGACCCCCACTGGTACCAGACTCCCGATTTCTTATTTAAAAACACCCATCTTTTCGATGATGTGGAGCGTGGAAAATATAATGCCTATGTCGGAGAATATGCAGCCAACTCAGATGTGGGTTCCGGTATGATGCTCGCCGCTCTCTCGGAAGCAGCTTGGATAGGTGGGATGGAGCGCAACGGAGATTTTGTGAAAATGTGTTCCTATGCTCCGCTACTGGAGAACAGCAATGACCGTGTGTGGCCGGTGAATCTGATTTGGGTGAACTCTTCACAAGTATTGGGACGCAGTTCCTACTATGTACAAAAGATGGCGGCCGAAAACAGACCGGACTACAATGTCTGTCTCAGTAGCTGTGAGAGTTCACCAAAACCGATGAATTATGGCGCTGGGAAGCTGTCATTTGGCACCAATACAAGCGCTACCGAGTTCAAGGATGTTACCGTCACCACTTCCGACGGTAGGGCTAAGACTATAGACTTGAGCACTTTCGATGCGAAGAAGGGAGATTGGACCTATGCCGGCGGAGTGCTAAGGCAGACTTCTTTAGATGAAGCCACCTTATGTACATTTGATGGTATATACGATGGAGATTATACCATCGATTTCAAGTTCCGCAGAACTGATGGAGCAGAAGGCTGCTATGCCGGCTTCGCAATGAACGGAGATGCTACAGAAGGATACCGCTTCTCAGTCGCCGGATGGGATGACAGCAAGTGTGCCATTGAGAAAGTATTTGACAATAAGGCTGTCAGTGAATGCAGTGCAGCAGACGTCAGCATTATAAAAAACGGAGAATGGCAGAATGCCCGCATAGAGATAACAGACAATGTAAGCAGTCTGTATATTGATGGTAAAAAAATAGTTGGGCACACTAACGTCTTGGAGCCGGAGACTTTTTATGCTGCCGGATTTGATGAAGATAATTCGGAAACGGTCTTGAAGATAGTAAACCGCAGCGGCAGAGTCTATCCGCTGAATGTCACCATTGAAGGAGCGGCTAGAATAGCCCGTGAGGGAACGGTCATCACCTTGGCCGCCGAAAATCCGTCTGACGAGAACAGTTTCGAGGATACTATGAAAATATTTCCTGTAGAAAGCACGTGGGACGGTTTCGGAAAGAATTTCACTTATTCCTTAAAACCTTATTCCTACACCATCCTACGTATCAAATCCGAACGTAAGAATTAAAAAACGTGGATATGAAGCAGACTTTACGTGACTTTCTTAAGACAGTCATCGCCATCGACCTGATGACCGTGCTGTCAATTTCTTGTGGGCAAGGGTGTCGGCAAACCGACTTCGTGGAACTCGAACATCGATTTCATCTGATGAACAGGGAAATTTCCAAAGGATGGAACAGCTACGATACCAGAAGCCTTTTTACGCAGGTTTATCTGCCGGAATGTTTTGGAATCCAGCTGTCACTGCTGGACAAGGACGGCAATGAAGTGAACGACTTGAGGGTTGGCAACAAGAGAGACCACGCGCAGGGATTTGACCCTGCCTGGCAAAAAGATGCAGCCTATGTGCGTCCCTGGAATCATACTTATGACGGAACATACAGTGAAGTCGATGCGACCTGGCACGGTGTCTCTGTGGAACTGCGTTGCGCAGCAGAAAAGGATACCCTCGTAATGCTGGTCACACCTCTTGAAGGCAATGTCCGTGGTAACGGCCTCAAGATAATTCCCTGCCTCAATTGGGACTGCATAAATCTCATAACATCAGGAGACGATGTCTATTTCCGTGAAAGGGATTTCAGTTTCGGCATAAGTTTCTCCGACTGGATGCTTGACGGGTATATCGATGCTGAAAATCTCAAAGCTACACTTCTGAAGGAAGAATCAGGTCAATGGGATTACTATACTTGCAGTCTGGATTCTCCGGTGGTTATCAGTGTAGGAAAGAAAGTATCAGTCAGGGAGGCGGAAGCACTGATGGAGATGCGCAGAAATCAAATGGAACAGGAGGGACGTTCCACCTACGGGGATAAACAGGTCGGATTCGTCCCGAAATTCACAGCTGACCACAAGAATATAACTGATGACTGTTCTCAGCCCCCGGTAGGAGCATTCAGTGTATGGCGGATTTATGAGAAGTATGGCGAAAAATGGTTGATGTAAAAACAATAATACTTCTTAGCGTATGAACTGGACGAAATGGAACCTGATTCTGCTTTTTCTGACATTCTTTGTCTATATGGCAAAGGCTGGAAACAGCCAAGATATTAACTTGATGACCAATGAATTAAGTATGGAAATAAACATACATCCGAACCAGTCGGCATCGTTGACATCGCTTTATCAATGGCATTTTACGGATGCCGGCTTATTCAAGATTGTCATCATGGACACTCATAGTGACAGAACAGACACACTTGTCTCGAACAAGGAATGGACAGAGGTGAAACTTAAGAAACGCGGTTTATCCTATATGCTGACTTTTTCCGGACCAAAGAACATAAAGGATGCCGAAGGACTTTCCGTGAGTATAAAAATCCAGTTGCCAAATACACAATGTACCCATTGGTACGAGAAGAATGCCCTGCGATTCACCTGGGAAGAGTGCCACCTGCCAGAGACATACACGCTGGAATCGGCTACCCTGCTCCCCTTGGAAATAGAAAAACTGACCACGGAAAGTCATTTCTTCTATACCTACGCTTCGGGGATTGCCGGCACATCCGATGAAGGACACGATGCCGTGCATATGCAATATCCGGCCGGTTTCGGTGCCTCTATGCCTTGGTTCGCTTTCTGGGACAAACAGGGCGCAGGACTCTATATCGGTGCACACGACAGGAATGGAACACACAAGGAGTTCTATTTCGAGGCTGAGCCCAACGGAACTACACGACTCAGAATGACCTATCCCGGTACCAATAATCGGGAATTTGCGCCGTGTGAAATCGTCATAGCACCTTTCCGTGGCGACTGGTTCGATGCAGCTATGATGTACAAGGAATGGATGAAAAACGAATCGGCTTGGTATCCAGGTGAACTGTTGGGTGCTGAGGGCAGGAAAGACACACCGATGTGGATGAAAGAACTGTGCATCTGGTTGAGCGGAAACGGTTTCGACAAGAAAATAGGGGAGTTCCAGCAGGAAATGGGCGTACCCGTAGGTCTGCACTGGTATAATTGGCACCAGATTCCGTTCGACAACGACTATCCCCACTATCTGCCTGCCAAAGAGGGTTTCAGGGAAAGAGCCAAAGAACTGAGAGAGAATAACATCTACGTAATGCCGTATATCAACGGCCGCTTGTGGGACACGCGCGATAATGTTATGTCCGATTCCCTCTTTACGGCTCAGGCACTCCCCGCTGTCTCCAAGCAGAAAGACGGTAAGCCGAACATTGAAAGTTACGGCAGCAAGGAGGTGGACGGAAGCGATGTGGTGCTGGGTGTTATGTGCCCTGCCACGAAGGTATGGCGCGACAAGATGGCCGAGGTCGTACTGAAACTGACAGAGGAGGAACAGGTGAACGGTGTCTATATGGATCAGATAGCAGCCGCTCCTCCCAGGCTCTGTTTCGATGCCACCCACGGGCATCCTACTGGCGGAGGCGACTGGTGGACACCTGCCTATCGGGAACTGCTGGCCAACATCAGGGCAAAGATGAACCCAGAGGCCATCCTAACGACCGAAAGCAATGCCG
>JAGHUZ010000021.1 GCA_018064575.1 Candidatus Minthomonas equi | reverse complement strand
ATCTTCTGGTCCAGAGTGTTATGAAACCTGTCCGCTTTAACAAGAATGTCGCAGACAGAGAGTCCATCGCCATCCAAAGGCTGAAGGATATCAGAACGCTTCAGGTGGCTTTCAAAGCCGAATATGGACGCTTCCTTCCGACTACTGACTCTTTGGTCGATTTTTATCGGAATGGTGTTATCACCATCGTAAAACAGGTCGGTTCAATGGATGACTCATTGGCCGTCGCACAGAAGAAGGTGTTCCGTGACAGCGTCAAGGTCAATGTTTGTGATACCCTTTTGAAGAACAGGGTAAATACTATCGATTCCTTGAATTTCATTCCTTATTCAGGAGGAAAACGCATTCAGATGGAAGCTGTCATCAAAGTGGTTTCAGGTGTGAACGTCCCTTTGTTTGAGGCTTATATGTCTTATGATGACCTGCTTAAAGGACTTGACCGTCAGTTGATAGTGAACCTGAAGGCGGAAAAGGAGGATATGGGACGTTATTCTGGTCTTAAGGTCGGTAGCGTTACACAGCCGAACAATAACGCTGGAAACTGGGAATAATCTCATAATATACACATAGAAGGAGATGACCGGTCCTATGTTGGTCGTCTCCTTTTTTATAATGTGAATAAACAAGCGACATTTGCTGATAATGGATTTTTTTGATACCGAAAAATATACATTGATACCTTATGAATTCCATTCCACAGGAAAGGAACGGGAAATCTTGTCATCTATTTTCGATTTAACGGAGGAAGAAGATGTCAGGGCAATAGATGTTCCTGATTATGGCGCAGCCTTTCTGTTTGCATCCATAGACGGAGATGATGGCTCTGTCCCATCTGCATTCGGTTTGCTTGAAAAGATGGAGAGTATAACGGAAACTCATAAAATTTCGGTGAGATTCTCCGATGGATTGGTGACAGTATGTCTGACAGACAGAGACCATCTGCTCCTGTTGTGCTCTTACAGGGTTATGAACTTTACGGATGCCTTGTACTATATTTTCCTGGCTATGAGGGATGTGAAGTTTGAACCGGATCATTCTGCCTTATACTGGTGTGGAAGTGTGTCAGATGAAAATCTCACCACGATGAAGCGGTATTTTGAAAAAATAGTGGAATTCGAACTCTGATGAGAATTATCGGTGGCAGTTTGAAAGGGAAAAGCATTTTTCTTCCATCGGCGTTGAAGGCGCGTCCGACTACAGATTTTGCGAAGGAGGGCCTTTTCAATGTACTGGAAAATTCCCTGGATTTCAAATCGGCAAGGGTTTTGGATTTGTTTTCCGGAACAGGCAGCATCTCATTTGAATTTGCATCCAGAGGCTGTCCGGAGGTATTCAGTGTGGAAATGAATCCGCTTCACGCTTCATTCATTACGAAAAATGCTGTATCCCTCGGCATAAAAGAAAAAATCAGGGTAGTCAGGCATAATGTATTTGAATTCATAGAAATCTGTCATCTGGATTATGATGTAATCTTCGTCGATCCTCCGTATTCCATAGAGGGGTTGGATGCGATACCCGACAAGATTTTCGGACATTCCATAGATGAGGGGGGTACACCTTTTTTGAAACGGGGTGGGGTATTGGTC
>JAGHUZ010000030.1 GCA_018064575.1 Candidatus Minthomonas equi | reverse complement strand
TAGTAATAGGTCTGACCAAGTTCGAATTTATAACCCTGCACCGCTTCTTTATGTTCCTTCTTCGCCAGCTTGGCCGCTTTCTCAAAATCGGAAACAGCCTCATCATACATTTCCATCTCGAAATGGATTTTGCCACTTAATCCATACAAAGTGCATTGATAGACCTGGGATTGCCGATTACGATATTGCATCGCCTTCTTGATGTCCTTCAGGGCTGCGGCATTCTTGTCCGCCCTGTAATAAACTCTTGCACGGAGATAATAGGAATCCGCGTGCCTGTCATTCTCCTTCAGCTGCTTGTCCAGCAGTTCCATAGCTTTCTGGTCATCATTCTCATCGTAGAAGGCTTCACAAGCCTTCTGGTAGTTGTAGTTTGACACTTCATTTTTCTGGCCGCAAGCCGGAACGATGACAATCAGCAGGCCTGTCATCAAGGCGATCAGTTTTGCTTTCATACGTAAACGGATTAACATTGTTTCTGACTGCAAACATAACCTGCTTCCGCGAAGTGAATTTTCGCAACTGAAAAATCAAGAAATGAAACTTTCAATTTTTTCCGTGATTTACGTTTTTTGTAACTCCCGAACCTGCTGCTGATTGATTCCTGTTACACTGGCAATTTCGGAATCCCTGGCCGGTTTATTCTCTTCCCACGACGAATCCACGTGATATTCGTGACACGTTACGTCACCGTTTCCCCCGGGAATAATAACGCATCTGTTTTGAAATACTTTGGCAGCATTTTTGAGGTGATTCCTGAAAACCACTATGAAACGTTACGTATCCATACTTTCAATTCTGGTATGTCTGACGGCACAAGCCGATGATATGTCATACTTTCGCGGGAAAATACTAGACCGGAAGTCGAAAGCGCTTCCGTATGCCAGCGTTTTTTTCAAGAATCATCCTGAGCAAGGAACCGTTTCCGACGAAAACGGGTATTTCACCATATCATCCTCCACATTCTCCGATGACACTCTCATCGTGTCAATGCTCGGATACGAAACCATACAACAGCCAGGAAATGACCTGCGTAAATCCGGAATCAACACCTTCAAGATGAAGGAATTCACATTCCAAATCGACGAAGCCATCATAAAGGCATCCAGGAACACCAGACGGCAGCGCAAGGCTGAGATGAAGAGCCTTCTCGCCAAAATTTACCGCCGGGCGACACAGGAAGACCTCATTACCCAAAATGACCATTTCAAAATAGCGTCGGACATCTCAGTATTCAGGGACAGTATTCCTCTGACCATCGACCACCTCACCGGTATCCTGACCGAAATTCCCGGAGGAAAAGTCAATGGAAAGGATTCCTCAAGCATCGAAATACAGTCTTATTCGAATTATATGGATTCCTCTATCAGGAACGGAATCAATAACTTCGACACCGACAGACTTACCAGGAAAGAAAAGAAAATCATCAGTAAAACTGACCTCAGTAATTACGACAAGACCCTGCCGCATAAAACTGTATGGAGAGTAAATGACGTAAAGACGGTGCTCAGCGAGACGTATCAGGATGAGAGAAACTGGGATAAGGTGGAAAAAGATGACAGCACCCTGCTTGTCTCCTACAGACAGAAGCGTGGATTCATCGGCATCATCACTATGGTCCAGAAACTTCTTCTGACAGTTGACAGCAGGAACTTCGCCGTCAAATCAATGACAGATGAAGTGACGGTCAACATAAATCTACCTTTCGCTTACAAGTTATCTCCGGCTGAACTTGAAATTCTGAATTTCGTCAACGTCAACGAAGATGACATCGAAAAATTCAAAATCAAAAAAGGGGAAATCCATCTCAGAGGCGATGCCATAAACCACGAAGTCCGTGGACGTATGCTCCCGAGTCGGAAAACGATGAAAAACCTCCTCAAGATTTCAGACCGCAAAGACAATAATCTGGAGATAGAGAACAGATGTGTAATGAATTTTCTCCGGTAAACAGCCAGGATACCACAGGCTTACTTCAGATAACTCTCCATAATGCTGGGAGCCGTAACATTCACTTCTTCGTGGCGGACGGGATGCTCGAAACGGATGCTCCGTGCGTGAAGTGATATTCCTCCGTCACGGTTGGAGCGTCTGGCGCCATACTTCAAATCACCCTTAATGGGACATCCGATGGATGACAGCTGACAGCGAATCTGGTGATGGCGTCCGGTCAAAAGTATTACTTCCACGAGGAAATACCGTTCTGTAGCGCCAAGCAGACGATATCGCAGACGCGCTTCCTTGGCTCCGGAAACGGAGGCGTCACGGACATATGATTTATTCTGTTTTTCGTTTCTGAGAAGATAGTGTTTCAGTTCTCCTTCGGCCGGTGTCGGACATTTCTCGACAAGCGCCCAATATGTCTTCTGTAAATGCTTTCCCTCCCCCTCACGGAACATAGCGTTCAGCCTTTCAAGAGCCTTCGAGGTCTTGGCGAACACCGCTATTCCGGAAACGGGGCGGTCCAGACGATGCGGAACCCCCATAAATACGCGTCCGGGTTTTCCATCGCGCTGCGCAATGAAAGCCTTCAATGTATCCGAGAGAGGTTCGTCACCTGTCTTGTCCCCCTGCACTATTTCCCCCACCAGTTTATTGACTATCAGAAGATGGTTGTCCTCATAGAGAATTCGGGAAGATATGTTCTGAAACTCCTCCGAAGACAATGTCCTATATATGCCTTCTCCCATCAATACTGTTCTTTTTCTGAAGGGAAGTCACGGGACTTCACATCTCCGGCATACTGCTGGAAGGCATTGAGAAAATCATCGTGAAGATGGCCGTAACGCCTGAGGAATTTCGGCGAGAAACCATTGTTCAGGCCCAGCATATCGTGCATTACCAATACCTGCCCATCGACGTCACGACCTGCGCCTATACCGATAACGGGAATATGCAGCGCAGATGCCACCTTTCCGGCCAGAACAGCGGGAATTTTCTCCAGCACCAGCGAGAAACATCCCAAATCTTCCAAAAGTTTCGCATCGGCAATGAGTTTTTCCGCTTCGGCCTCTTCCTTGGCGCGAACGCCGTAAGTTCCGAACTTGTGAATGGACTGCGGTGTAAGCCCGAGATGTCCCATAACCGGTATGCCGGCAGAAAGAATCTTCCTTATCGAATCGGCGATTTCGGCTCCTCCTTCCAGTTTGAGAGCATCACAGCCGGATTCCTTCATTATGCGCACGGCACTTTCAAGAGCCAGTTTACTGTCACCCTGATATGTACCGAAAGGCATATCCACCACCACAAGCTGCTTTTTGACTGCCCTGTGAACGCACTGGGCGTGGTATATCATCTGGTCCAGCGTTATGGGAAGAGTGGTTTCATAACCTGCCATCACATTAGCGGCCGAATCACCTACCAGAATCATATCTATATCCGACTCATTCACTATACTGGCAGACGTATAATCATAAGCCGTAATCATCGCTATTTTTTCACCGCTGCGCTTCATTTCGAGCAGACGCCCTGTAGTCATGGGCTTGGTCACAGATTCTACTGACATATCATTGATGTTTAAAATTGCGCAAAGAAATACAATCTTAACGAGGAAAGCAAGAATAAAAGATACTACCTTTGCAAGAGTTAGTTCTCCAAAACTATACCATAACAACCACATAAAATCAGAATTCATGCAACGCATTATCCTTACGATAATCTTCAGTGTACTATTTTTCACCTCAAAGCTTCAAGCACAGACCGCTCCGTTCACAAAGGGGGGAGCCACAGAACAACAGACACTTGCCAAGCTGAAGTTCTACAAATGGCTGAAGGAAAGCTACGGGATGCAGTTGGATATATACGCTCTTGATACCGGCAACATCGACGGCCACAACCATTATGGTTACTATAAAAGCGGCAGGACTTTAAAAATAAAGAAATGAGAAACTTTTGACACTATGTATTCAGACAGAGAAAATGTCAACATCCTGACTTCCATTCTGATAGGGCACGGCATCAGGCATATCGTCGTATGTCCCGGGAGCAGGAACTCGCCTCTGGTCCATAACTTCAATGAATCTCCCGAACTTGAATGCCATCCCGCCACCGATGAACGGTCGGCAGGCTTCATCGCATTGGGAATCACCATCCAGACCGGTATTCCTGCCGCAGTCTGTGTAACGAGCGGTTCAGCCCTATTGAATGTCCTGCCAGCAGCTGCTGAAGCCACACTTCAGGGGCAGGGAATCATCATCATATCAGCAGACCGTCCCTCCGCCTGGACAGGACAGCTGGACGGACAGACTATGGAGCAGAAAAATGCAATGGGAAGTTTCACTGCCATCAGCGTCTCGCTTCCCGAGCCCCACGATGACACTCAAAGATGGGAATGCAACCGTCTGGCCAATGAAGCCATACTCAGCGTCCACTCCCCCGCCCGTCCATCCGTACATATCAATGTCCCCATCTCAGAACCGCTGTTCCGATACACGACCAAAGAGCTCCCGCACGAAAGAATCGTCAACTCCCTATTCTGGAGCCTCGACTATGTCCGGGAAAATGTGTGCAGAGAAATATCCGAATCTTCACGACCTATGATAATCATAGGTCAGACATCGGATTATGCCATACCACACGAGATATTGGAAGAATTATCGGAAAAAATAACCATACTGACCGAACCCCTCTCGACAAGCCCCTCCTCCCGGACACCTACAGACGCGATGCTAGCCCGAATCGCATCTCATCCGGACGAATACTATCCTGACACAGTAATCTATATGGGCGGAAATACGGTAAGCAAAAGACTGCGGCATTTCCTGCGCAGTATAAATGCCTTTCAGATGACAGTCTCCCCGGATGGAGTTCTCCACGACATATCACAACACACCTCTCTGGTAATTTCCGGAGACCCCGGAGACGTAATAGCCGATTTGAACAAATCGCTCGCTGCTCCTGCGACCGAAGAAGCTACGGATTTCCTTAAACTCTGGAAGACTCTGAAAGAACGGACCATAAAAGCCATCGACGGTTTCACCCCTCCGTTCTCACAAATGCTGGCGGTCAAACTGCTGGAAGAAACGGCTGGAAAAAATGATACATATTTCTACGCCAACAGCTCCGCCGTACGCCTTGCCGCCCTGTACGCCCGTCACCACTGCCGTTGCTGCCGCGGTTTGAACGGCATCGAAGGAACACTCAGCGCCGCCGTGGGAACTGCCCTGGCCAAAACTGCCTGCCACGATGACACTCCGGTATTCTGCGTCATCGGAGACCTGAGTTTTTTCTATGACCATAACGCCTTGTGGCAGAATTCCCTCCCTGAGAATCTCCGTATCCTTCTCCTGAATAACGGAGGCGGAGGGATATTCAGGAGTCTCAAGGGTCTTTGGGAAAGTCCGGCTGCAGAAAATCTCATTGCTGCAGGGCATAAACTTTCTGCAGAATGGGTATGCAGGCAGTATGGACTGGCCTATATGAAAGCCAACGATGAAAAGACGCTCCGCGATGGTCTGTCCGCTCTTCGCAAAGGGCAGATGCTGCTGGAGGTCATTACCGATGCCGAAACCGATCAGAACACGATAGAAAACTTTTATGGAAATGAATAAATGGAAACTGATGCATTCCTTCAGGGAAATACTGCTCGAAGAGTATGAAGGAATCGCGAAAATCACCATAAACCGCCCACGCTGGCGCAATGCATTCACCCCCTTGACCACTGCGGAACTCTCACGGGCTTTTTCCATCGTAAGGGAAGCCCCTCAAATCAGGGTGATTCTACTGACTGGAGCCGAAACTCCGAGAAAAGAGGGAGAAAGCGAAGAAGAATGGCTCCGCCGGCAGGCTTTCTGCGCCGGAGGCGATATGCACGTCAAGGGACGGGGAGGCTATATCGATGAACAGGGAACTCCCCGCCTTTCGGTACTCGATGTCCAGATGCAGATTCGCAGGCTGCCGAAACCGGTAATAGCTATGGTCAACGGCTTCGCAATAGGAGGAGGTCACGTACTCCACATCGTATGCGACCTGAGCATCGCCTCTGAAAATGCCCGTTTCGGGCAGACGGGTCCCCGGGTGGGTTCATTCGATGCCGGCTTTGGTTCCTCATACCTTGCCAGCATCGTCGGACAGAAAAAAGCACGCGAAATCTGGTTTATGTGCCGACAGTACTCCGCAGAAGAAGCGGAAAGGATGGGTATGATAAACAAAGTGGTGCCTCACGACCATCTGGAAGAAGAATGCATAATGTGGGCCAGACAGATGATGGAACATTCCCCTCTGGCACTCAGAATGATAAAGATGGGACTCAACGCCGAACTGGACGGTCAGGCCGGCATACAGCAGCTGGCAGGTGACTGCACCGCCCTGTACTATATGCTCGATGAAGCGCAGGAAGGCGGTCGTGCATTCCTCGAAAAGCGTAAGCCCGACTGGGACAAATTTCCGGTACTTCCATAAGTTCACAGAGGCCTGTCCCACGAATCAAGTGGTATTTCCTTCAATAATCTGAATGAATAGAATACTCCCCACTTGGGGCAATTCAATCGCGGCAGTGTGCGGTCATAGAATCCCTTTCCACGTCCCAGACGCCATAAACGCCCGTCCCGGAACGCAAACGCCACCCCCGGAATCAAGGCGAAATCCACCTCTCCGGCACTGATAGGAAGAGCCTCCGGCGAGGGTTCCGGTATTCCCTTGTAACCGGGGCGGAGACGCTCAGGGTCATATTCGCAAAACTCAAGACTATCCTCCACCACCAAAGGTATGGCAAAGCGCTTGCTTCCCCGCCATTTATCCATAAATGCCACAGTAGGAACTTCGCCAGGAATATCCATATACGAGAGAACCGTACCCGCTTTCCTGAATGATTCGAGATTTTCAACCCTTGTCCAGATAGAACGAGTCTCCCTATCCGCAGCTTCAGGGGTCAGCAGACTCTCCAGATACCGCATTCTGGCACGTATTTCAGTTTTGGAATCCACTTACCTCATTTTGGAGATGACGGGGAGGAGCAAGTCCTCCATAATTTTATATCCGTCGGCATTGGGATGCACACCATCCTTGGAAAGTTCTTCGCGCATACGGGTGCCATCCTGAGAAACCATCGATGAGAAATAATCTACATAAGTGATTCCTTTTTCCTCCGCGTATGCCTTGACCAGAACATTCAGGCTGCGCACCTTGGCCATAACATCGGTTACGGATGGATTCCACCCGAAACTTCCATGGGGCAGTGTTGAGGCAAGCACCACTGTAATGCCGCTGCCCATAGCCATTTCACACATAGCTTTCACGTTACGGAAGGTCTGCGCCTCATTATAAGCGCCGGTATTCTCGGCGATATCATTGGTTCCGTAATTGATGACCACGAGAGTCGGTTTGAGGTCGATTACATCATTCTGAAAACGGAGCAGGAACTGATAACTGGTCTCACCGCTGATTCCGCGACCGATAATTTCATTTTCCGTAAAGAAATCAGGTCTGATTCCAGGCCATCCGTCGGTAATGCTGTCCCCCATCAGAACCACGCGGTGTTCACCGTTCCTCGGTGCTCCAAGTTGGGCGTTCGCTTCCGCATATCGCCCATAATGAGCGAAATCAAATACATTCCAATTGCCGGCAAAGGCACTGATAAAAGACAATGACATCATACAGACGATTAAAGACAATAAACGTTTCATAAGTCAAGTATTTCTTGCAAAATTAATAAAATTCAAAACAAATATTTAACTTTGTTACCTGACATTGACAACAATCACCAACACATAAAAAGATATGCAAAGAAGAAATTTTCTTAAACTCTCAGCGCTCGGTATAGCAGGGACCGCCCTGGCTGCCCCTTCAGTACTTGCAGCGGAGCCTAAAGCGGCCGCAAGAAAGAAAACGTCAGCCAACGGCAAAATCGCACTTGGATTCATCGGCCTCGGACAGCAGGCGAACTACCTTGTCGGCAGTTTCCTCGATATGGATGACGTTCAGGTCGTTGCTGGATGCGACGTGTATGACATCAAACGCGACCGCTTCTTCAATAAAGTCGCCAAGTACTATCAGGAAAAAGGCTACAAACATTGCGAACCAGCTATGTATGAGGACTATCAGGAGCTTCTCGCCCGTCCTGACATCGACGGTGTCGTAATCGCCGTTCCTGACCATTGGCACGCCATCATCGCCATCGCAGCCTGCAAGGCGGGGAAGGACGTCTATCTGGAGAAACCTATGACCCTTACCGTCTATGAAGGGAAACAGCTCGTCAAGGCTGTCCGCAAATATAACCGCATCCTTCAGGTGGGAAGCATGCAGCGTTCGAGCGATGAATTCATTCACGCAGCCAATGTAGCCCGCGAAGGCGAACTCGGTAAGATACATAAGATGGAAGTGTTCGTCGGCCGCTGGGAAGGCAAGCCGTTCCCCGTTCCTCATCACTTCCCTGCACAGACACCTCCGGCAGGCCTGAACTGGGACAAGTGGCTCGGTCCTATGGAGCCTTCCAAAGTCACATACTTCCCCGATATCGACCCGCTCCTTAATGACGAAGGCCGCGAGGACTGCTGGGGTGCCTGGCGCTGGTACAAACCCACAGGCGGCGGTTATATGACTGACTGGGGAGCTCATATGTTCGATATCGCCCAATGGATGGTCGGCAAGGATCTTTCCTGTCCCGTTGACATCATTCCTCCAGGATACAGTTATTACAAGAACCTCACCTACAGGTACGACAACGGCATCGAGGTCGAGGAGACGACATTTGACGACCACGGCCAGGGCGTAAAAATCTACGGTGAAAATGGCTGGCTGGCTGTTCACCGCGGAATGCTCTACGCTTCCGACCCGAAGTTCGAAATGAAGAAAAGCGAAAAGAAAGAAGGTCCATACGAGTCCTGTTCACCTCATCACAGGGCATTCATTGACTCTATGAAATCACGCATCGACCCCAACGTTCCCGTAGAAGTGGGCCACTCTTCCTGCACTATGTGCAATATCGGCATCATCGCCGGAGAACTCGGCCGTCCTCTCGTATGGAATCCCATCGTCCAGAAATTCATGAACGATGACGAGGCCAACAAACTGATGCACTATCAGTACCGTTCCGGTTACGAGCACCTGCTCGACGTATAACACAATCAGGATAAATATGGTATATCCTTTTTAATGCAAAACCCCGAATCGCAGGAATTCTGATTCGGGGTTTTGTCATTTAGGGACTGTTTTGCTTATATTTACTACATACATTCATCAACTTCTCAGAATATGAAAAAAATGATGTTTGCCACCGTGGCACTGCTATTCTACATACACGGCAGCGCCGGTCAGGGGAACAGCGCAGAATCTTTCATCAGAGATTTCTATCAGAATGCCCGTTTCGAGGATGAGGCTTTCCTTAAAGAACATTGCAGTCCCGCTTTACTTTCGAAACTCCGCAGGGAATATGATTATGACGGCGACGGATATGCGGTCTGGCTCTTCAGGAGCGGAGCGCAGGATGGACCTGACAGGACAAAGAATGAGGTGGTATCGGTGGAACAGGAAGGAGACTGGTACACTTACGAAGCCTACGATAGCGGTATTCTCTTCAGCAGAAGTGTGAAATTGCAGCCATGCGGCGAAACATTCACCATACTCGATGTACAGGGATTCACATCCCTTCCGACTGAAAGTTTTCTCGACCTGACAAGTGAAGGCACTTATGTACTTCTGGATGTCAGGACGGCTGAAGAATACGAGGAAGGACACCTCGACGGGGCATTGAACATCGACGTAAAAAAAGATGATTTCAGCCGGACAGTAAGTGAACGAATCGAAAAGGGTTCTGCTCTTGCCATTTACTGCCGTAGCGGCAGGAGAAGCAAGGCAGCGGCAAAAATCCTGTCAAGGATGGGTTTCAGCGGCTATGAACTCGACCAGGGATATCTCTCAGTCATCGATATGGCCAAGCCCTCTCCCCTGCACGGAGTTCTCATACATTCGCATAACGATTATGCCCAACAAGCTCCGTTCTGGTTCGCCTATGCTCTGAAAGCC
>JAGHUZ010000095.1 GCA_018064575.1 Candidatus Minthomonas equi | reverse complement strand
CTCGGACGCCCGAAGCGGAGATAGACGGGACCATCGTATGATGCCGCCGCTATGGTAGCAGCCTTGGTCTGGTTGAAGTCGCAGGGATTGATGACCACCATATTCGGCAAGGCCCGCATTATGGCGATGTCCTCCATCGTCTGATGGGTGGCGCCGTCTTCCCCCAGGGTAATTCCCGCGTGAGATGCAGCGATTTTGACGTTGGTATGGCCATAGGCGACACATTGGCGTATCTGGTCGAGAACGCGTGCGGTCACGAAATTGGCGAAGGAACCGATGAAGGGTATTTTCCCGCTGAGAGCAAGCCCGGAAGCGACTCCCACCATATTGGCCTCCTGAATGCCGCACTGTATGAAACGCTCCGGATGTTCGGCAGCGAAAGCGCCCATTTTCAGAGAAGGTGTGAGGTCGGCGCACAAGGCGACGACATCGGGATTGATTTGGCCGAGCACGGCAAGTCCTGCACCGAAGCCGGAACGGGTATCTTTATTTCCTGAATTTACGAATTCCATATTGTCTCCACATTAAGAATCTGTTTTGAAATAATTAAAAATCTCCGAGTGTTTCAGGGAGCTGAGCGAGAGCGACTTCTGTCTGTGCGGCATCGGGAGCTTTCCCGTGCCACTCGTGACTGCCGGCCATAAAATCAACTCCGTGTCCCATCTCGGTCTTCCAGAGAATCATCACGGGTTTGCCTTTTCCCCCTTTGTCCCTTGCAAGAGAGAATGCGTCAAGGACGGACTGCATATCATTGCCTTCTGCGACAATCACTTCCCATCCGAATGCTTTCCATTTCCCTTCAAGGTCTCCGAGGCTCATCACGCTGTCAACCGGGCCGTCTATCTGATTTCCATTCCAGTCGGTCATCGCCACGACATTGTCCACCTTGTGATGGGCAGCGAACATAGCCGATTCCCAGATTTCACCCTCCTCGCATTCACCGTCTCCGCACAGGATGAAAACGCGGTGGTCATCACTGGCCATCTTCTTGCCTATCGCTGCTCCAAGCCCTACAGCAAGTCCCTGGCCGAGAGAGCCGGATGCCTGATAAACTCCTGGAATCCCAACTGAAGGATGCCCCTGAAGCATACGCCCATAAAGTCTGAAACCCTCCAATTCTGACAAAGGGAAATAAGCGCTTCGCGCAAGTACGCTGTACAGTCCTGCGGACATATGCCCCGCAGAAAGGAAGAACATATCATTCCCTTCACCGCTGCGGTTCCACCGGGACGTGTTATGCTTCATTTCTTCGAAAAACAGAGCTGTAAGTACATCCGTACTTCCCAATGCTCCTCCAGGATGGCCGCATTTGGCGTTGGCCACCATTCTGATGATGTCTCTCCTTACCTGAGAGGCCGTTCTGGTCAATTGTTCTATTTTTGACATAGTATCATAATTAATGAACTTTCCATATTTCGGACGCGAAGTTAGTCATATTTGAGGAGAATGAAAAAGTAATTAACTTTGCCCGACCTTCCTTTTTAGGAATGATTAAATTATCTATATGAACCATATTCGCAATTTCTGCATCATAGCGCATATCGACCACGGCAAAAGCACCCTCGCCGACAGGCTTCTCGAGTGTACGCACACCCTGGACCGGAGGGAAATGGAGAATCAGGTGCTCGACTCTATGGACCTTGAGAAGGAAAAGGGCATCACCATCAAGAGCCACGCCATACAGATGAAGTATATGCGCGACTCCCAGGAATACACCCTGAATCTCATCGATACGCCGGGACACGTCGATTTTTCTTATGAAGTGTCACGCGCCATCGCTTCCTGTGAAGGGGCCCTGCTGGTGGTTGACGCCACACAGGGCATACAGGCACAGACCATCTCAAACCTATATCTGGCCATCGAGCACGGGCTTGAAATCATCCCTGTACTGAATAAAATCGATATGGACGCCGCTATGGTCGATGTCGTAAGCGATCAGGTAATCGACCTGCTCGGATGCAGCAGCGATGAGATTCTCAAATGCAGTGCCAAGACAGGCGAGGGAGTTCCCGAAATTCTGGAAGCCATCGTGGACAGGCTGCCGGCTCCGAAAGGTGATGCCGATGCCCCCTTCCAGGCACTGATTTTCGATTCCGTATTCAATCCATTCAGAGGTGTCATCGCATATTTCAAGGTTTTCAACGGTTCGATAAGCGCAGGAGACAAAGTCAAGTTCGTCAACACAGGTAAGGAATATGTCGCGGATGAAGTGGGATTTATGAGGATGAAACTGTGTCCCACCGCGAAAGTCACTACCGGTAACGTGGGATACATCATATCCGGCATCAAGACTGCCGTCGAAGTGAAAGTAGGAGATACCATCACCCACGTTGAAAGGCCTTGCGATGCATCCATCGCCGGATTTGAAGAGGTAAAGCCAATGCTTTTCGCCGGTGTCTATCCCGTAGAGACCGACGAATATGAAGACCTGAGGGCATCTCTCGAAAAACTCCAGTTAAATGATGCCTCACTGGTATTCGAGCCGGAGTCATCCCTGGCGCTCGGATTCGGTTTCAGATGCGGATTCCTCGGTCTCCTGCATCTTGAAATAATGCAGGAGAGACTCTTCAGGGAATTCGATATGGATGTCATCACCACGGTACCGAACGTATCATACAAGGTACATACCACTCAGGGAGAAATACTGGACGTTCATAATCCTTCCGGTCTGCCGGCTCCTACAC